>PLYZ01000035.1 GCA_003151935.1 Candidatus Dormiibacterota bacterium
TTGCCGCCGATGATGTCGTTGGTGGTTGCCATGTTGAAGGGCGTGGCGAGGTTGAGCTTGCTCTTGGCGGCGAGCCACGACGCGGGCAGCGCGAAGGGGTCGCGACCGGTCGCGCGCTCGAAGGCGCCGCCCATCGTCGTCAGCGGCTTGATGGTGCGGCCGTTCTCCTCGTAGCCCTTGAGCTGGCCGAACGAGAGACGCAGCGTGAAGGTCGCGTCGGGGTAGGTGCTCGTGCCGTCCATCGCGAAGCGCGCCTTGGCGATGAGCTCGTCGTTCTTCTTCTCAGCGGCCTCGATGGTGTCCTCGAACTTCTTGCGGATGGCGCGCGCGTCGGGGTCGATGCCCTTGTAGAAGAGGATGAGCGAGTCCTTCGACGCGTCGATCGCCTTCTGGCCGCCGTCGAAGAGCGCCTTGCGCGCAGCGGGATCCTTGAGCGTGGTGGTCGAGACGAGACGGCGCGCGATGTCCTCGGGCGAGTCCTTGCCGAGGATCCTCTTCACTGCGGGGTGATCGGCGCCGAGGTCCTCGCGGAACTTGGTCAGGCCAAAGCGCAGCTGCTCGATCTCGAGGTCGTCGTAGAAGGGCGCCGCCGAGAACAGGCGCTGCTTGACCGCCGGCAGCCCTGCGTCGCGGTACTCGGGGAAGCGCTTGTCGTTCGGCTTGGCGAGCTCGGCCGCCGCGCGCACCAGCGTGCGAGCGACACCATAGAGTCGCGCGCGTCCCGACAGCTGACCACCCTCGAGGTAGCGCAGCGGCAGACGGATCTCTTTTTCGGCCGCGTGCGCCTTGGCGATCTGGTCCCACGCGTCGCCGTAGGTCTTCTGCTTCTCGGGGTCCTTGGCGATGCGCGCGCGCAGGTCTTTTTCCGCGGCGAGCTTGGCGTCCATGAACTGCTTGTCGAGGAGCTGCGCCCAGCGACCCTTGAGCGCCTTGAAGCTGTTCTCGACGCCGAAGAGCTGCGCCTCGCTCGTGCGCTTCGCCTCGGGGGAGCGCATCTGGTACTGCGTGAGCTCGCCGCGCCACTGCGCGAGGTTGATGAGCGCGTCGGGCAGCTCCACGTCGCGCACCGCCTCGAGCTCGGCCATTGTCAAGAGCCTTGACGTTCCGCCCGGGTGGCCCGAGACGAATGTCAAGTCGCCTTCCTTCGCGCCCGCCGGCGACCACTTGAGCCAGTGATCCATCTTCGCGGGCTTGTCGTCCTCGTAGACACGGATGAACGAGACGTCGAGGTCGTAGCGCGGGAAGTTGAAGTTGTCGGGGTCACCGCCGAAGAACGCGATGGGGAACTCGGGCGCGAACACCAGCCGCACGTCCTGGTAGCGCTTGTACTTGTAGAGGTTGTAGAGGCCGCCGTGATAGAGGCTCACGACGTCGCAGCGGACCTTGTCGGACGTCGAGCATTCCTTCTCGACCGCGGCCTGCGCGACCTTGATCGCGTCGTTGTACTTCTCATCGGACAGACCCTTGGTCGCCGCCTGGATGCGCTCGGTGACGTCCTTGATCTCGACCAGCTGGTTGATCTCGATCTCGGGGCACTTCACTTCGTCCGTCGGCGCCTTGGCGTAGAAGCCCGAGGCGACGAAGTCCTTGTCCTTGGTCGAGAGCTGCTGGATGCACGAGTGCGCGCAGTGGTGGTTGGTCATGATCAGGCCGCTCTCGGAGACGAAGCTCGCCGAGCAGCCGCCCGCGAGCCGCGCCGAGGACAGCCGCACATGGTCAAGCCACTTGTCATCCGGCGCCCAGCCGTACTTGGCCTTGAACGCGGCCGTCGGGAAGTTGTTGTAGGTCCACATGCCCTCGTCGGCGCGCGAGCTCCCGGGGGACAAAAGTGCAAACGCACCCAATGTACAAATTGCTGAAAGCACAAAATTCCTTTTCATGGACTCTCCATAAGTAGGGCCGGGGCTTGTCCCCCGCCGAGTGATGTTGGTCAAGCCTTGGCGACGGCGGCGCGCCAGCGGGTGAGGTGTTCGTCAACCTGCTTACGATCCATCGAGGGCACGAAGCGGCGCTCTTCCTTCCACGCGCGGCGGGCTTCGTCGGGGCCCTGCCAGACGCCCGCGCCGATGCCCGCGAGCAGCGCCGCGCCGAGCGCCGTGGTCTCGACCAGCGCCGGCCGCACGAGATCCACGCCGAGCAGATCCGCCTGGAACTGCATCATCAGGTTGTTCTGCGAGGCGCCACCGTCGACCTTGAGCGCTGTCAACTTGCTTGACGCGTCTTGCTGCATTGCGGAAAGGAGGTCGTGGTTCTGCAGCGCGATGCCCTCGAGGACGGCGCGCGCGATGTGCGCTCGGGTCGTGCCGCGCGTGAGGCCGGTGATGACTCCGCGCGCCTCGGGACGCCAGTGCGGCGCGCCGAGCCCCGCGAGCGCCGGCACCGCCACGACACCGCCCGAGTCGGGCACGCTCGCCGCCAGCGCCTCGATCTCGGACGCGCTCTTGATGAGGCCCAGGCCGTCGCGCAGCCACTGCACCATTGCGCCCGCGACGAACGCCGAGCCCTCGAGCGCATAGGCAACCTCCTTACCAATCCGCCACGCGACCGTCGTCAGCATGCCGCGCGTCGAAGCGACGGGTTGCGCGCCCGTGTTCATCAGCAGGAAGGCGCCCGTTCCATAGGTGCACTTGGCCTCGCCCGGTGAGAAGCACGCCTGGCCAAAGAGCGCCGCCTGCTGATCGCCGGCCATGCCCGCGACCGGGATGCCGTCGGGAATTCCCGGGACGCCGCGCGTCGTGCCGTAGACCTCGGCCGAGCCGCGCACGCTGGGGAGGAGCGCGCGGGGAACGTCAAGGAGCTTGCACAACTCGTCATCCCAGTCGAGCGAGCGGAGATCGAAGAGCAGCGTGCGCGACGCGTTCGAGACGTCGGTCACGTGCGCCGCGCCCGCGGTGAGACGCGCCACCAGGAAGCTGTCGACGGTGCCGAACGCGATCTCGCCCTGGTCGGCGCGCGCGCGCAGGGTCGGATTCGCGTCGAGCAGCCACGCGATCTTGGTGCCCGAGAAGTACGGATCGAGGACGAGGCCGGTCTTCTTGCGGAAGAGATCCTCGAGGCCGCGTGCCTTCAGCGCGGCGCAGCGATCGGCGGTGCGGCGGTCCTGCCACACGATCGCGGGGGCGAGCGGCTCGAGCGTACGGCGGTCCCAGACGACAAGCGTCTCGCGCTGGTTGGTGATGCCGACGGCCCGCACGTCGCCCGGCCCGACTCCGGCGGCATGAAGGGCTTCCTGCGCGGACAGCTGTACCGCCGACCAGATCTCGAGAGGGTCGTGCTCGACCCAGCCAGGCTGGGGATAGTGCTGGGTGATCTCGCGATAACCCTTCGCGCGTATCTCGCCATCAAGCCCGACCACCACGGCGGTCGCGCCGGTGGTGCCCTCGTCCAGGCTCAGCACGACCCCGCGCTCAGCCATAGGTTGCGTCCTTTACTTGCGGGGGTGCCGCCAGGTCCGGTTCAGGCTGCCCGTCGAGTAGCCATCGAGGTCGGCGGACACGAACTTGTAGCCCGCACCCCGCACGGCGTCGACCACGCGCTCGCGCTCGGCGACGAGCCGTCCGATCTCCGATCCGTCGACCTCGATTCGCGCGACGTCGCCGTGATGACGCACGCGCACCTGCCTGAAGCCGATCGCCTTCATCGCCGCCTCCGCGGCCTCGATCTGGCGCAGCGCCTGCACAGTGACCTGGGTTCCGTGCGGGATGCGCGACGAAAGGCAGGCGAACGATGGTTTGTTCCAGTTCGGCAGACCAAGCTCGCGGGCGGCGGCGCGAATCTCCGGCTTTCCCATGCCGGCCTCGAGCAGCGGAAAGCGAACGCCGCGGCGGATCGCGGACCCGTGGCCGGGACGGTGGTCGCCCGCGTCGTCAGCGGTCGCGCCGTACGCCAGGTGCGCGAATCCCAGGTCTTGCCGGATGGGTTCGAGCTTGTCGAACAGCTCTTCCTTGCAGTGAAAGCAGCGGTCCGGATTGTTGCGCGCGTATGCGTCCAGCTCGACCTCGTCAGTGGTGACCTCGACCAGGCGGGTACCGAGGGAACCGGCCAGGACTCTCGCCTCTTCCTGCTCGGAGGCAGGGTAGGCTGGAGAGTTGGCCAGCGCCCCTATCGCACGCTCGCCAAGCTCGTCCAGAGCGAGCCTGAGCAGAAGCGTGGAGTCGACTCCGCCTGAATATGCGACGAGCACCGACCCGAGGCTGCGCACGATCGCGCGAGCACGAACGAGGCGGGTGGCGTCGTGGCGGTCGAGCTGGATCATCATCCAGCGATCAGACTAGCTCGCCCGGGCTTCGGAAGGCTCCATCGCGGGGGTGCCGCACCACGCTTCATAGTCGATGAGGGAGTGAACCGTAGGGTTCTCTCCGCACAGCGGGCAGGCTTTGTTCTGGCGCAACTTCAACTCGCGGAACGACATGTCCTCGCCTTCGAAGAGGAGGTAGCGCCCGATCATCGGGCGGCCGATGTCGAGCAGGTACTTGATCGTCTCGAAGGCCATCATGCTGCCGATGATCCCGGGCAGCACCCCGAATACGCCCGCCTCGGCGCAACTCTGGACCGATCCGGGCGGAGGAGGCTCCGGGAACAGGCAGCGGTAGCAGCCGGTGCCCTTCGCGGAATCGAACATGGCGAGCCGCCCTTCAAAACGGAAGATACTCCCGTGCACAAGGGGTTTGCCCAGGAAGTGCGCGGCGTCGTTGGCGAGGTAGCGCGTCGGGAAGTTGTCGGTGCCGTCCACGATGATGTCGTACGGGCCGAAGATCCGCATGGCCGTCTCGGAGTTGAGGTGCTCGTTGATCGCGACCACCTCGACATCGGGGTTGAGGCTGCGCAGCGTGTCCGCCGCCGACTCGACCTTGGGGCGGCCGATGTCGTCGTGGCCGTGCAGCAGCTGGCGCTGCAGGTTCGAGGCGTCGACGACGTCGAAATCGACGATGCCGATCTTGCCCACGCCGGCCGCCGCCAGGTACATGGACGCAGGCGATCCAAGACCGCCCGCGCCGAGGAGCAGCACGCTCGAGGCGAGCAGCTTTCGCTGGCCGGCTCCGCCTACCTCGGGCAGGATGAGGTGGCGGGCGTAGCGGGCGACTTGATCGGGCGTCAAGCCCTTTGCGGTGGCCATCGTCAATTCAATATACCCAGGGTGCTTCCGCGGTTATTCCTAAACTGAGAGAGCGATGGAAACCGAATACCTAGACGAAGAGCAGGTGATCGCCCTCTACAACAAGGTGCGGACGGGCAAGCGAACCTGGCCGACCGGCATCTGGACCTCGCCTGCCGCCCTCCAGTACGCGGTCACCGTCTTCGATTACTGGATCCACAACGTGATGGGCTGGAAGGGCTGGCCCGAGGCTCGCGGGAAGGTGACCCCGGCCCTGCTCGAGGAGCACCGGCTGGCCGACCTGGTCGAGAGCGTGTTCGTGCCGGAGTTCGGCGACGACTGGCTCGACTTCGAAATCGTGCTCAACGAGAGCATGCGGCTCTCCGAGGACGAGGCGTGGGCCCCGGACGTGGCGGACCGCCAGGAACGTGTCGAGTCGGCTTTCGAGCACGCGTTCGAGCAGCTGATCGGCTCTCCGAAGCAGCAGCCCAAGCTGCTTTCCACCTATCACCGGTTTCGCAACCACCTGCTTCGAATGTGGAGCGCGTTCCAGGAAGCCCAGGCCGAGCACGACAAGGCGGAGCGCGAATCGGCCGAACGGTTCTGGGCCCAGCTCCGGCTGGTACGCAGCACCCGCGCACAGGCCGCCGAGGCGTGGTCCATCGTCAACTCGGACGACGAGCGGCGCGGCGAGGTGACCGTGGTTTGGGGCGAGCCGCACCCGTACTGCCTGGTCGTGCTCGACGACGACATCGAGGTCGGCGGGTGGGAGCAGGTGATCTACCGCCTCGAGCAGGAGATCCTGGTCGAGGAGCCCGGCATCGTCAGCTACGCCGTCTGGCACAAGGGTTTCGTCGGCGAGTACTACCGCTGCGCGGACTGCGGGGAGCTGCACAGCCAGTTCGACGAGGACGCCGGGACCGAGCTCCGCCTGGACGACCTGGAGCCACCGGAAGAGCGCTAGAAGTCCGGGTTAGTCCACCGTCAACGTGAAGTTCTTTCCTTCCCAGCCGGTCATGTAGTGCGCCGTCCACGAGAACTCTGACCCGGGCGAGAGCCGGTTGGAGGGGATCTCGGCGACCCACACCCCGAGCGTCGTGTCGGTGGCCTCGACCTCCTCGAACGTCTGCCACTCGTCGAACGAGTAGTGGACTGCGCCGGGGCGCGGAAGCTGCACGCGCAGGCGCCGGCCGGCGACCAGGCGAGTGATCTGATGCTTGTGCGACCAGACGAAGGCCGGCTCCTGGCCCGGGCCTTCCGTGTAGCGGCGCCGCGCCGGCATCACGATGTCGGGAAATCCGGCCAGGGCGATCGTGACCAGCAGCTCGAGGTATTCGGCGTGCGCCCAACCGAGGGGACTCGCCGAACCGTTGGGACGGCCGAGCTGGAGACCGCGGGCCGGGATGTCGGGCTGGTCCCACACCTGCTCGGGCAGCATCAATCCCTGACCGGCGAAGCCTTCGAGTGTCCGGATCAGCTCGGCGGCCGGGAGTCCCATCGAGAAGAAGTGGCGCGCGCGCTCGCCGGTCAGAACCGGCCACGCCCGTCCGCGGCCGCTGCCGTCCCAGGGCGACCCGTCTTCGTGCTCGCCGTACCGGTCGCCGACGTAGCGCCGCCAGCTCGGACCTGCCGGCAAGCTGACCTTCAACGACGTGTCCACTCCCTGCAGGCTGCGGAGGATTCGCTCGTCTTTCGGCCTGCGCAGGCCGTACCGGACCAACTCCAGGAACTCGGGGGCTATGGCGCCCTCGGTCGGACGATGGTCCGGATCTCCGGCGAGTCTCACGTATTGGCCCGCCGCAGTCGAGCACCACGTCTCGACGCGATCGTTCCAGTAGTCCGCGACGGCGCGTAGGTGGCTCGCGGCCACGTGCTCACCGGCTTCGTGGGCAAACTCGGCGGACACGATGAGGGCCGCGATGCAGGCGGCGAGTGTCGAGGGCGACAGACCGCCGAGGTCTTCCCATCGATCCAGCTGTGTGTGGGGGCCCTCGCGAATGATGAACTGCGCGGCCGGCCGGACCATCACCGGGTACGGATCGTGGTCGAGGCAGTTGGCCACGCCCAATCGCCACGCGAGGAGAATCGGGAGCGCCACCTGGTCGAGCTCCGTGGAGGTCCAGTGAGGCGTCCCGTCCAGGAACCAGTTCTGATACCAGCCGCCATCGGGGCGCTGGCGCGATTGAAGGTGACGGAAGGCGCGCAAGGCCGCCGCGCTGTCACCCGCGTCGAGCAGCGCCGTCGCCATGCGACACAGGTCGCGCGGCCACACGAGGTGGTACACGTGATTACCGTCGTGGTTCGTCTCACCCCACGGCGCGGATGGCGACGCGATGAATGCTCCCGCATGTGATTTGTCCTCGAGGCAGCGCAGCACGGTCAGCGATGCCTGGGCGAGCATCCCCTCGTCGCCGCTGACCTTAGCGAGCGCCTGGGGCATGTCGATCTGCGCACGCCACGCTCGTTCGAAGGCCTGGCGAATGTTGCCGGCCCCGCGCTGCAGCGCCGCCCGCGCGACCTCCTCAGCATCAGCGCGTGTGTGCGCGAAGCCGATCGCGATCTGGAAACTGCCTGCGCGAATGCCGATCTCGGCCCCGACGGACGCGTTGCCCGGGCCGGCTCGGTCATAGATGTTGGTCAGGTAGCCGTCACCGTCGCTGAGGTCGATCTGAACGTCCGAGGTGCGGTAGTAGCCGGCGGTCGCTCGACTGAACGGCCCGACGATGCAGATCCATACGTCTTGTTGACGGATGAGAAGCGCGGGCGGGTGCGTGTCCAGGACCTGGCCGAAGTTGCCCTCGGTGCCCGGCTGCCAATGGGCGGTCGCCTGCATGTAGAGGCGCACGTCGGGGAGCTCAGGCGTGAACGTGGCCGCGATGAGGAGAGCGTTCTCCTCTGGATCGGAGAAGTACTCCTTGGTCAGCCGGTACTCGTGATGGGTGGTGTCAACGGTGAAAGCCGGCACTCCTGGGCTCAGCCAGGTGACGCGGTGTTGGCCATCGGCAGCGTCATCGACTGGTGGCGCACCGCCGGCGGAGGCAAAGAAGCGAAGCTCGTGAAGTGCCACGCGATCCAGGAACGGAAAGAAGACCTCGCTGAGCGACCCGTCCGCGAGCGTGTACCAGAGCTTGCTCCTCGGACCNNCCCCGGGGAGGTGGCTGAGTGGCCGAAAGCACCCGCCTGCTAAGCGGGTAGGGGGTGTAAAGCTCCCTCGGAGGTTCGAATCCTCTCCTCCCCGCCATTTGACGTCATGCGTGATGGTGCAGGCGGGCACGCACCTGGCCACTTACTTCAGCTCGGAAGCCGGCCGGCTGACATTGCCATCCACTTCCTTCGCGACGGGACCGCCATCGGCCAGCCGTGCTTTCTCATCGCAACCGGAGACGTTCTCGACCGCTACATCGAGGCGCTGGAGAAGGAGGTCAAGGAAGAGCTTGACGAGGCCAGGCGGAGCGGCTTCTTCGCGATGGCGCCGGCTCCGGGCCGCACTGTCGAAGAAGCGCTGGCTTTCTGGGACGAGCGGATTTCGGCGGCGCTTTCCGGCGGCGGTCCAACCATCGTTCGCATCGTTGGTGACATGGCACGCGTGAAGACGAGTTTTGCCTCGGTCCACCAGACGTTGATCTTCGAGAGCGTTGTCAGCTCGATCATCAAGCAATCCCCAACAGTGGCTGTTTGCCAGTACCACGTACGAGAGTTCGATGGCCCGGCACTGCTTGAAGCCATCAAAACGGACCCAGACGTTTCCGATCTCGGTTTCGTGAAGTTCGCCAGCTAGGCAATCGGCACCCGGTAGACTCGCTTTTGTGACGAGTCGTGTCGCCATGGTCCTGGTCCTCGTCACGTTCGTCGCGGCCGCCTGCACGCGCACCTCGAATCCAATCGCGAAAACCAGCCCGAGTCCTTCGCCAACCAGCCTCACGTGGACCGAATGTGGAGGCGGCTTCCAGTGCGCCACGGTGCAGGCCCCGCTGGACTACGCGAATCCCGACTCCGGCACGATCGGCATCGCCATCAGTCGGAAGCCGGCGACGGACCCGGCTCACAGGATCGGATCGGTATTGACCAACCCAGGTGGCCCCGGGGCCTCCGGAATCCAGTTCTTGCGCGGCGAGGTCGGTGCGATGACAAATCTCAACACGCGATTCGACCTCATCGGCTTCGACCCGCGCGGCATAGGCCAGAGCGCGCCTGTGCGCTGTCTCGATGGCGCGCACGAAGACGCCTTCAACGCGCTGGACCCCGTGCTCGACGATCCGCAGGAGAAGCAGGCAGGCATCCTGGCGGACCAGAACTTCGCCGCCGGCTGCAATCAGATGAGCGCGCGGGTCCTTCCCTTCGTTGACACCATCAGCGCCGCAAAAGACATGGACGTGATCCGCGCCGCCCTCGGCGACCAGAAGCTCACCTATCTCGGGTTCTCGTACGGCACGTTCCTGGGCGAGAATTACGCACACCTGTTTCCAACCCACGTCCGGGCGTTGGCGCTTGACGGCGTGATCGATCCGACGCTCTCACCAAACGATCTCCTGTACGCACAGCTGGTCGGCTTCGAGCAGAACCTGCAGGCTTTCCTCACCGACTGCCGAGCGCGAAAAACCGCCTCGACACCCTGCGGATACGCGCAGTCTGGTGATCCCGGAACCAAGTTGACGGCACTCATGACCCGGCTGGATTCGACGCCCCTGGCAGTCGGCAGCCGTTCGCTGACGCGCGCGCTGGCGGTGATCGGCGTGCTCACCCCGCTCTACGACCCCAGCACCTGGCCCTACCTCGACCAGGCGCTCACGCAGGCCGACCGCGGCAACGGAGCGCTTCTGCTGCAGTTCTCGGACCTCTACCTCGGACGTAACGCCGACGGCACCTACGACAATCAGACAGACGCCAACATCGCGGTCAACTGCGACGACAGGCCCGTGCCCACAGACATCGCCACGTATGACGCGCTCGGCCCCAAGTTCGCGGCCGCTTCACCTCTGTTCGGACCCGCGTTCCAGTACTCGAACCTCGTGTGCGCCTACTGGCCCGTCAAGCCGTCCGGCGTAGTTGGCCCGCTCACCGCCGACGGGTCTCCCCCGATCCTGCTCGTGGGCGGAACCGGCGACCCGGCCACTCCTTACTCGTGGGCGCAGGCTGCGAACCAGCAGATCGCCGGATCAGTTCTTCTGACGCGCGATGGCGATGGGCATGTGTCGTACGACAAGAGCACCTGCGCGAAGCAGCTGATCGACGCGTACCTGATCGACCTCTCGCTTCCTGCAGCCGGGACGGTTTGCAAGTAACCGGTTAGCTGGCGGCGGCGGCGGGCGCGGCTGACGCGACCCGGTTGAAGGTGAGCTCCCCGCCCTTGGCATCCACGGTGACCGTGTCGCCGTCGCTGAACTTAGCTTCGAGGAGCATCATCGCCAGCGGGTCCTGGACCAACTTCTGAATTGCGCGCTTCAGCGGTCGCGCCCCATAGACTGGGTCCCACCCACGCTGCGCGAGCAGCCTGCGTGCCGCATCGGTGACCACGAGGGTCACTCGTCGCTCTTGCAACCGGCGTTCCAGCCGGTGCAGCTGGATGTCGACGATCGCGGTCAGCTGGTCCTCTGTCAAAGGCTTGAACACGATGATCTCGTCGACGCGGTTGATGAATTCGGGATTGAAGACGCGCTTCACTTCTTCCATCACGGTGTCCTTCATCTCCTTGTAATCTTTTTCTTTGTCGTCGGCGGGCATGAAGCCCAGCGTCTTGCCCTTGGAGATCAGGCGCGCGCCCACGTTGGAGGTCATGATCAGGATCGTGTTCTTGAAGCTCACCGTACGGCCCTTGCCGTCGGTCAGCCGCCCGTCCTCCAGGATCTGCAGCAAGCTGTTGAAGACATCCGGATGAGCTTTCTCGATCTCGTCAAACAGTACGACGGAATAGGGGTGCCGCCGGATATGCTCGGTCAACTGCCCGCCTTCCTCATAGCCCACGTATCCGGGAGGCGCGCCGATCAGCCGCGCCACCGAGTGCTTCTCCATATACTCGGACATATCCATGCGGATCATGGAGCGCTCGTCGTCGAAGAGGAACTCCGCCAGAGCCCGCGCCAGCTCCGTCTTGCCGACCCCGGTCGGCCCCAAAAAGATGAAGGAGCCGATGGGCCGCCGCGGGTCGGCCAGGCCGGCCCGGCTGCGGCGCAGGGCGTTCGAGACGTGGGCCAGCGCCTCGTCCTGGCCGATCACGCGCTTCCGCAGGCGGTCTTCCATGTGGACCAGCTTGGCAATCTCGCCTTCCAGCATCCGCGTAACCGGAATTCCGGTCCACTTGGCCACGATCTGGGCTATGTCTTCCTCGTCCACCTCTTCTTTGAGCATCCGGGGGGTCTTCGTTAAATCCGAGTGCCGGTCGCTGGCTTCCTCCAGCTCCTTTTCCAGTTGCGTCAGGGTGCCGTAGCGAATCTCGGCCACCTTGCCCAGGTTCCCGTCGCGCTCGGCCTGGGATTCCTCGAGCTTCAGTTTGTCGATTTTCTCCTTCAGTTCGTGAATCTCGGCGATGGAATCCTTTTCCGTCTGCCAGCGCATCTTCAAGCGGTCGGCCTCCTCGCGCTGGAGGGACAACTCCCGGTCATTCTGTTCCAGCCGCTCGCGGGAGGCCTCATCCTTTTCGCGCGTGAGAGCCTGGCGCTCGATCTCGAGCTGCCGCAGATGCCGCTCGATCTGGTCGATCTCGACCGGCATGGAGTCGATCTGCATGCGCAGAGCCGCGCCCGCCTCGTCAATCAGGTCGATGGCCTTGTCCGGGAGAAAGCGATCGCTGATGTAGCGGTGCGAAAGCGT
>PLYZ01000083.1:0-105553 GCA_003151935.1 Candidatus Dormiibacterota bacterium
AGCAGCGCCATCAGGATCATCTGGACGTTGTATTCGATCGGGAACGCGTTGTCCTGGTTGATGAAGACGTTCCACTGGGAGAAGATCCCACCGGCCAAGCCCGTGAGGGCCGCCGCTAGCGCGAAAGCCGCGACCTTGTACGCGGTGGTGTTGACGCCGAGGACGGCCGCCGCCTCCTCGTTCTCGCGGATGGCGATCAGGCCGTAGCCAAACCGGCTGCGCAGCACCCACCAGGTGACTGCGATCGAGATGGCCGCGGCCGCCACCATTAAATAGAAGAAGAAGAGGCCGCGGTTGGCGATCGAGTCGATGGGAAGGAACAGGCCGCTCGCGCCGCCGAACAGCGGCTGGCCTCCGTAGTCGATGTTCTGCACCAGCTCGCCCACGGCGACGCCGACCCCGAGGCTGGCGACGGCGAAGTAGTGGCCGCGCAACCTGAGCAGCGGAAGCCCCACCAGCGCGGCGAAAAGGGCCGCGACGACCGGCGCGAACGGCAGCGCCGCGAGAAATGGCCATTTCGCCTTGGCGATGAGCATGCCGGTCGTGTAGGCGCCGATGCCAAAGAAGGCCACGTTGCCGAAGGCGGCGTACCCGGTGATCCCGCCGATGATGTTCCAGCCCGTCGCCATCACGATGAACATTGCGATGTAGGTCGCGATCCGGAACCACAGGCGGTCCGCCAGGAGCGGAACGTTGGCGGAAACGGCGGCATCGAGCGAGGTCAGCGGAGCGAGCAGCGCGTAGGCGGCGATAATCCCTCCCACGATCAGGAAGATGCGCCGCCAGCGGCGGTTTGAATCGAGCGTGGCGATCACCGCAGCCGGCCCATCAGTCCCTGCGGTCGGGTCACCAGCACCAGGACCATGAGGCCGAAGGCGATCGCGTTGGCGAAGACGGAGCCCGAGCCGGGGATGGACTGGCCAAAGGCCTCGACCAGGCCGAAGGCAAGACCTCCGACCACGGTGGCACTGACCCTCCCCAGTCCGCCAAGGATCACGACCACGAACGCCTGCAGCGTGTACGGCTCCCCCGCGGTCGGGGTGATCGCCTGGATCATGGCTATCAGGCCGCCGGCGACGCCCGCGCAGGCGGCCCCCAACCCGAAAGTGACGGCATACGCGTGACGCAGGTCGATGCCGACCAGTTGGGCCGCGTCACGGTCGGCCGCGATCGCGTTGATCGCCAGGCCGATGCGTGTCCGGTTCAGGATGAAGGCAAGGGCGGCCGCGAGCAGGAGGGCCGCACCGAGAGAGGTCAGAGAGACGTAGGGGATGACCACGCTGCCAAACTCGAGCCCCTGGCCTGAGTAAGTCGGCGTGACCGAGCGGAAGTCGGACCCGAAGATCAACAGCAGGATGTTGATGATCACGAGGTTCAATCCGAACGTGAGCAGGAAGGTGAANNAGGCCGAAGCCCACGCCCACCGCGACGTAAACGCCTCCGGCCAGCAGGCCGAGAATGACCAGCTGGACGAAGTTGGCCAAAGCCTAGTGGCCGGGAAGGATCAGCGCTGGTCCCAGGAAGGGGTCGGGTACATGGCCTTGGCGTCCGCTACGCTCGCGGGATAAACGGTGTGGTGGACGCCGTTCTGGATCTGCTCGACGACCATCGGCTTGTAGATGTTGAGGCCGCGGCTGTCGAACTTGACCTGCCCGAAGAACACCGTCACGTCCAGCGCCGCGAGGGCATTGCGAACCTTCGTCGGATCCAGCGACCCGGCGTTCTCGATCGCGCGCTCAAGCGCCAGGCATGCGGCCGTCGACTCGGCCACGTGGTAGTCCGGATCGCCGAGCCCAGGGTACTTCGCCTTGTACGCGGCGACGTAATCGGCCTCNNGACAGGTAGAACGCCGGCGTGTACTTGACCTGCGGAGTCCACTGCGAGCCGTCGTAGACATAGTTGGCGTCGGCACCGAGCGCGGTGATGAAGTCGGGGGTGGACGGACCCACCGAGTACGCGAAGATCTTGGCGTTCAGCTTCTGCTCCTTGGCCGCCTTGTTGATGGCGATCGCCTCCAGCAGGTGGCCGGAATTGAGCACGATGTCGGCGTTGGCCGCCTTGGCCGCCTGAACCTCGGCCGAGAGGTTGGTGGCGCCGTTCTTGTACTTCTTGTACAGGACGACGGTCATCCCCTTGGTGGGCGCGTAGCTGTTGATCCCGTCGGCCACCTCGAGGCTGAAGCTGTCATCCGCGCTCAGCAGCGCGATCGTCGTCGGCTTGGGGCTGAGCGTGGCCGCCATGTCGAGCACGCCCTGGAGGTACTTGCTGGCGGGGCTGAGCACACCAAAGGTGTATTTGTAGTTTTGGCTGAAGATCGACTGCGCCGCGCCGTTGGCCTCGACCATGGGGATCTGGTTCTGCTCGGCGATGGCGGCGTCCGTCGCCGTGGCTGCGCTGCCATACGGACCCAGCAGGAAATTCGCCTTGTCCTCGGTGATGAGCTTCTGCATCAGCACCGCGGACTGGTTGGCGCTGCTGGTGTCGTCGTAGTACTTGATCACGACCGGGTGCTTGACGTTGTTCACGACAATGCCGCCCTTCGCGTTGATCCAGTCGCTCCACAGGTTGTAGCCCTGCTGGGTGAGGGTCGATTCCTTGGTCAGGGACCCGGTGAGCCCGAGGGGGGCTCCGAGGATGATGGTCGAGCCGGTCGTCGTCGCAGTGGAGGCGCCGCCTCCACAGGCCACCGCCGCCACCACGACCGCCGCCGCGAGCAACCCCAGCTTGCGCAAAGTCACGAGCAGAGACTATTCCTGTTCAGCCAAGAACGGAGTGGCGATTTTACCGGTCGGTCTATGCGCCCGCCACCTCTTCGACCTGCTCGGCCAGCATCGAACCCGGGTTAGCGCGCGCGGGTCAGCGCCGCCGTGATCACAACTGGCACGCTGTGCGCCGCCGCGAGCAGGAAGAGATGCCCGTACTGGTGCGCCTGGGCGAACAATGCCAACCCGTATGCCATGTAGTAAGCGGTGGCCGCGATGGCGACCGCTCCCACGGGGGCGCGGAACGCGATTGCGATGGGGATCAGGATGGGCGCGAACGCGAATCGGTCGATCATGGTCACGAATGGACCGGCCGAAAGCAGCCGGACGTTGAACCCGACCTCTCGCATCGCCGCCACACAGGCTGGTGGCTGGAGGGACAGGCGAGATGCTATGTGCGTTTTTGACCGGGGCGACTTACACTCCGTTGGTCCTGTTCGGGGGAGTGGGAGGTAGAAAGACATGACGGGTTCTTCAACACGGCTGCGCCGGATTTGCGTGGGAGCGGTTGCGGCGCTCGGTTTAGCCCTTCTTCCGGCGGGGGCATCAGCCGGAACGGTGACGACCTACACCGGCCAGACGAAGGAAAAAGGTTCAAATCTGGTCTCGAACTACTTGATCGAAGTGCCGTCCAACTGGAATAAAACCCTCGTGCTTTACAGCCATGGCTACTCGTTCGGGCCCCCATTCGGCCCGCCCCCACCCGCCCCCCAGGCGGCCGAAGACGCGGCCGATCCTGTGACCCATGGCTGGCTGCTCACCAACGGATATGCGATCGCCGGGTCGTCTTACGCGACCACTGGATGGGCGCTGCAGCAGGCGTTCCAAGACCAGATCGCCGTCCTCGACGTCTTCGACAAGAGGGTCGGCCATCATCCCTCGCAAACCATCGCGTGGGGCATCTCCCTGGGCGGAATGATCACCGCCGGGCTCGTCCAGCAGTTCCCCAACCGCTTCGCCGGTGCGCTGCCGATGTGTGGAGTCGTGGCGGGCGGGCCTGGAGTTTGGAACCAGGGACTGGATTCTGAGTTCGCGTTTCTGACCCTCCAGGCTCCGGGCGCCTTCCAGCTCGATGGCTTCAGCTCCCTCGGCGATGGGTATGCCAACTACCTGGCGGCGTCCACGGCGTTCAACCTTGCACAGAGCACCGCGGTGGGCCAGGCGCGCATCGCGCTCTCAGCCGCGCTCGCGGATGTTCCCGGATGGTTTGATCCCACGAGCCCGCAGCCAACGGCCAACGACTACACCACGCAGGAAAAAAACCAGCTCGCTTGGGATAACAATCCCGACTTGTTTTTCGGGTTCGTCGGCCGCGCCGAGCTGGAGGCGCGCGCGGGTGGCAATTTCTCCTGGAACACGGGAGTCGACTACCGCGCCCAGCTGGCCAAGTCGACCGATCTGGCCGAGGTCAAGGCTCTCTACAAGACCGCAGGGCTTGACCTCGCGAAGGACCTCGACACGCTGAACGACGCTCCGCGGATCTCCGCCAAGCCCAGCGCCGTCGACTACGTGACCAAGTACATCGCCTACAACGGCGACCTCGACATGCCTGTACTCACGATGCACACGACGGGCGACGGACTCGTCGAGGTGACGGACGAGCAGGCGTACGCCAGCGTGGTCAAGAGCGCCGGCGACAGCAGCCTGCTGCGCCAGGTGTTCGTGCACCGGGCGGGACACTGCGCCTTTTCGCCGGCCGAGGCGATCACCGCGTTCAACACGCTGGTCCACCGGATCGACACGGGTCACTGGTCGGGCACCGACCCCAAGTCGATGAACTCGCAGGCCAACGCTATGGGGTCGGCCTACAACATCGTGTTTATCCCGAATCCCACGCCGCCGCCGACCGATATCACCGCCGCGGCGCCCGCAAGCTTCCTCAACTTCCAGCCCGGCCAGTTCCTGCGCCCCTTCGACGCTCGTAACGTCGGGGACGAAGGCGACTCCGGAAACCGCGACTAGCGAGACTAAGTTCGAACCCTCGGGCGCACTGTCCGAGGGTTCTTCTTTGGTAATCCGCTCTTCCCCTCGGGGCCGGGCGCGCAAGTTCGAAGGGTTATGGGCTTAAAGAAGCACTTAGAGCGACCGACCGAAACGCCGGCTAGGGCGTTAGCAGCCCACCCAGCCGAACATCTGCTGCACCTTGATCTGGTCAAGGCCGCGCACGATCGAGTTGTTGCCCATGCGCAGCAGGGGAACGCTCTCGCCGTCGAGCTGCTCCCACTCGCGCATGGCGGCCGGATCATGGCTGACGCAGCGGTACTCGAAGGCGACGCCCAGCTCGTTCAGGAGCTCGACCATCGCGGTTGACTCCCGCGATTCGTCCGAGCCGTACAGAACGGCCTCGATAGAGTGGTCCACCGTAGCCATAACGTCAGACTAGGCGCCTTCCGCCGATAGAGCCAATCAATTGTTCCGATCCGGCACATAGACGGAGTTGATGCCTCTGAATCCGGCTAGGGTTCCTCCAGGGCCGCGGTCCGGTCCACCGGCGTCTGGTCGATCGCGGACAGAGCCTTGCCGAGGCGAGTCACCAGCGCCGGGCTCGCGAGAACGATCACGATGCCGGCCAGCACCCAGGCCAGCACCGCATATGGAAAGTAGTTGTACGGAGCGGCCGGGATGGGGTACACGTTGGAGTAGAGCGCGTAGCCGAGCAGCACGATGGCGATGAGCGGGATCAGCGGCTGAGCTCCACGCCAGCGACCGAGGCTGCGGAACAGCTTGATCGCGCCGATCTGGGTGGTGAGATAGACCAGCAGCAGAGACAGCACGCCGACCGTCCCGGCGTACGCGAAGACGTTCGCTCCGGTCTGCTCGACCAGGATGATGTCGGCAACGATCGCGATCGACATGATCGTGGCCACCGCCACGTGGGGCGACGCGTGAGTGGGATGGACGCTTCCAAGCCGGGCGGGCCCGAAGCCATCGCGCCCGAGTGCAAACAGCAGCCGGGCGGCCGCCAGCCCAGTACCAAGGGCCGACGCGAAGGCGGAGACCGTGGCCCCCAGGCTGATCGCCACCGCCATCGTCTGGCCGAGGTAGGTCTTGGCCAGGTCGACCAGCGGCGACGTCGACCCGGCGAAGGCGGCCACGCCCTTGGCGTCCGTCCCGAAGCCGATCGCCTGCGTGTAGCTGATCACCAGGTAGAAGGTGCCGGTGAACAGCACGGCGGCGAGGATCGCCCGGGGAATCGAGCGCTTGGGGTTGCCCGTCTCCTCGCCCAGCGTGGCGGCGCCTTCGAACCCGGCGAAGGAGAGAAACCCGAACACGCTGGCCAGGGCGACGGCGGAGAAACCGGCCTTCGGAATCTGGAACGGAACGGTGGACAGGCCGTGGGCGCCACCTCGACCCAGGATGACCACCGCCAGCACCAGGATCAGCAGCACGGAGAGGCCTTCGACCACGAGCGTCGTGCGGGTCGAGAGCTTCACCTCCCGATGGGCCAGAAACCAGATCAGCCCGGCGGCGACCAGCGCCGGTATGAGCCAGTGGATGTTGACGTGGAGCAGGCCGAGGAAGGTCTGGAAGAAGAGCCCCACCTCCGCCGTGGAGGCGACGGTGAACGCGGTGTACGTGAGCAGAAGCCCCCAGGCCGAAAGGAACCCCAGGCGCGGGCCAAAGGAGATCCCGTTGAAGACATAGACCGAACCGGCGTGGGCGTACTGGCGGCTGAACTCGATGAACGAGAAGGAGGTCAGGATGATCGTGATCACGGCCCCGAGGAAGGCCAGCGCGACGGCGGTGCCTGTGATCGATGCGGCCAGGGAGCCGTTGAGGGCCATCGCCGCGGTCGGGGCCATGATGCCAACCGACAGCGCCATAGCCTCGATAACACCCAGCTGCGGGCGTAGCTTGGTCAGCCCCTTCCTCCTCTCCACGTGCGCCGAGGGAGATTGTAGAGGCTGAAAGATCGCCTTTACGACTGCTGTTCGAGCACCCGCTCCACGAGGGGTCGAGACGGCCGCCTGACACAGAGATTACGTTTTGGTGATGCCAAAACCCGGCGCAGGCGCTTGAATCGGACCATGAGATCGAATTCGCGGCTCCTGGCGCTGTCGCTGGGGGCCATCCTCGCCGGCGCGTGCTCGAGCCCGTCCTCGGCAACCCCATCCCCCACACCTGTGGCCGCGACCGGGATCCACAAGATCCAGCACGTGGTCGTGATCATGCAGGAGAACCGCAGCTTCGACCAGTACTTCGGCACCTACCCCGGCGCCGACGGCCTGCCGGTGCAGAACGGGCAGTTCACCACCTGCATGCCGGACCCCGCCACCGGCGTCTGCGTCAAGCCCTACCACGACAGCTCGGACCTCAACTACGGCGGCCCTCACGGCCAGGTCAACGCCACCGCCGACATCAATGGCGGCCAGATGAACGGCTTCATCGCCCAGGCGCTGAAGGGCCAGAACACCACATGCACGGGGCCCGACGACCCGAACTGCGGCGGCAACGGGAAGTCAGGCGGATCGGACGTGATGGGCTACCACGACGCCCGCGAGATCCCGAACTACTGGACGTACGCGCAGGACTTCGTGCTGCAGGACCACATGTTCGAGCCGAACGCCAGCTGGTCGCTGCCGGAGCACCTGTTCATGGTCTCGGAGTGGTCGGCGAAGTGCAGCAACGCTGCCGACCCGCAGAGCTGCGTGAACGCCCTCCAGAATCCAGGGCAGGCGGTGGCCAAAGCGAATGGCGGCACGCCGAATCCCCTGTACGCCTGGACAGACCTCACTTATTTGCTCCACAAGAACAGCGTCAGCTGGAAGTACTACGTCGCCCAGGGCACGCAGCCCGACTGCGAGGACGACCAGGCCACCTGCGCTGCGCAGCCGCAGACCGTGGGCACGCCGAACATCTGGAACCCGCTGCCCTGGTTCACCACCGTGCAGCAGGACGGGCAGATCGGCAACATCCAGACCATCGGCAACTTCTACACCGACGCGAAAAGCGGGAACCTGCCGGCGGTGTCATGGGTGGTGCCAAACGGCAAGGTGAGCGAGCACCCGCCGGCGCTCGTGAGCGACGGCCAGACCTACGTCACGACCGCGATCAACGCGATCATGAACAGCTCCGACTGGAACTCAACCGCGATTTTCCTGGCGTGGGACGACTGGGGCGGCTTCTACGACCACGTCCAGCCGCCGACCGTGGACCAGAACGGCTACGGGCTGCGTGTGCCGGCGATCGTGATCAGCCCCTACGCCAAGCGCGGCTACATCGACCACCAGACGCTGAGCTTCGACGCCTACGTGAAGTTCATCGAGGATGACTTCCTGGGCGGGCAGCGCCTGGACCCGAAGACGGACGGGCGTCCGGACCCGCGCCCTACCGTCCGCGAAACCGCACCAGCGCTGGGCGACATCACACAAGCCTTCGACTTCAGCCTGTCGCCTCGCCCTACGGTCCTGCTAGACCCTCACCCATCACCGGGGCCCGCCTCGACTCCCTAGATAGAGGGCACAAGGGCAGGCTCTAACTTACCGCTCGAGTGCGCACATAGAATTCCGCAGGCATCGGGTGCTCAAGTCGCCACAGAATCTCGATCGGCTTGGAGCCCCTATGGCTCACGTGATGAACTGGACCCAGGAACATGAATGCAATGGTTTCACGCCGCGCCGACTGGTCGGTCTCACGGCAGAACAACCAGATTCGGTCGCCCGACTGCTGATGGCTTATATAGCGTCGGCCAGTGGGCGAATCGATTGAAGTAGTCGACTGGCTCTCCCACTGAAAGAGGACAGGCGACATCGGCCGGTCCCGATACATCGTGGTTGGCGAAAAGCGCGAGGCGACTTTCTCAATAGTCACCGCAAGGAGATCAAGCTGCTGCGGCTCCACCCGTCGAACTCCTTCGCGCCATTCTCGAGGGGAGTCAGGATTGCTTATTCCAAGAGCGGCAAGGATCTCGTCGCGTGTATACCGCCCGTGAATTTGCAATGGAACGCCAGAAAATCCCGCCAGAGGGAAGCTCACGTACGCGACGTCCTGACCAATGACTTGCAGCAGTTGCTCCAGTTCAGCCCTTAGCGCACCATGCGACCAGAACCGAACTAACCAAGACGCGAGGCTCTCCGTCACTCGTGTGGCGCCCCAAAGATCAAAATGGAGCATCGTCAGCAGGCGGCGCTCTCGTTCGCTCAATCCCTCCAACTCCGGTGCGTGCGCTGACTGGAGCCAAGCGGTATAGCGCTCGATTCGCTCGTCATCGCGAATGTGCCTCATGCGCCCTATAGCTCGCTGCAGTCGCTCCTCATCCGGTCCTTCTTGGCTACGTTCCACGCCGGCCAAGCGCCGCAGCGAGGTCCAACCGCCGGCCTCATACAAGTTGCCGAGCGAGCGACCTGTCTGGTCAAGAAAGGTCTTGATGTCGACCGGGCCGAGCTGAGCAGTCAATTCGACCAGGTCCCGCACGAGGTCCGCTTTACGTCCTTGAATAGTTGCACGTAGGTTGTCCAGAACAATCTCTGCGGCGACCGGGTCGAGTCGGATTGAGCAACCGGGCGGGAGATACGGAAAGTCGGACAACGCGTCTTTCACCAGGGCTCCCCTATGGCGGCCAGTTAGAGCCGCAAAGCGCGGAGCGAATCGAAAGCGGCGATTCTGCTGGCCGATGAAGTCGAGGACCGTAAGGCTGGGCTTGCCAATGAAGCGCCGCAGGCCGCGGCCAAGTTGCTGAAGAAATACCGTTGCGCTCTCGGTTGGACGTAGGAACATCACTGTGTCCACTTCTGGGATATCGACACCTTCATTGAAAACGTCACGCGAGAAAATCGCATTGATTCGGCGCTCACGCAGAGCCGCGACAGCGTCTGCCCGCTCAGCCTCGGGAGTTACTCCCGATACTGCGCGCGACGGAATTCCCATCTCGGTAAAACGGCGGGCCATCCACTCAGCATGAGCAACGCTGACGCAGAAACCTAAACAGCGCATGCGAAAGGGATCTAGGACACGCTCCCGGAGCGCCGCGACCACTTTCGCAAGTCGAATCTCGTTTCCGGTTACGAGGTTATCGAGCGCCCCGACGTCATAACCATTGGGCCCCCACTCCACAGCGGAAAAGTCCGTACCGTCAGCTACGCCAAAGTAGGTGAAGGGCGCCAGGAGTTGCTGGTCGAGAGCATCCCACAACCTCATTTCGAACGCGATTCGGCCGTCAAAGTAGGTGGTCACGTCACGAAGATCTGTCCTCTCGGGAGTTGCGGTCATACCTAGCAGCTCTCGGGGCTTGAAGTGTTCCAGCAGCCTCTTATAGGTGGGTGCCGCAGCGTGGTGAAACTCGTCGATCACAATCAAGTCGTAGGAGTCAGGCGAAATGAGAGCAAGATCCACATGGGCAAGGCTCTGCACCGACGCGAAAACATGACCGCCAGCGGCGGGATGCTTGTCACCAACCATTAACTCACCAAACGAACCATCCCTTAGCACGTTGCGAAACGTAAATAGTGCCTGCTCAAGGATTTCCTGTCGATGAGCAACAAAGAGAAGACGAGCCTTTCCCCACTCCTCACGCAGCCGCTGGTAGTCGAAAGCAGAGACGACCGTCTTGCCTGTTCCAGTCGCGGCGACCAGAAGGTTGCGATGACGGCCGAATCGGCGCCGTTCCGAATCAAGTTTCTCGAGAATTTCGGCTTGATAGGGCCGCGGTGCGACATCAAAAAGCACCCATGTAGACCCAATCGGATCGGGCTGACTGATAGCGGCGGCAAACGCATCGCTTTCGTAGTCTTGGAATGAAGGATCTTCCCAATAGACGTCGAAGAGCTGGCGGACGCGAGTCAAGAGAGCGGGGCTGGCTGCCTCGGTGAGACGGACATTCCACTCGAGACCCTGATGGAGCGCCGTGTGTGAGAGATTCGATGAGCCGATGTAAGCAGTGCCAAAACCCGTTCGCCGGTCGAATCGCCAAGCCTTCGCATGCAACCTCGTGGTCCCAACGTCGTAACTGACTTTCACGCGAGCCCCAATTGCGATCAGACGTTCGAGCGCCATTGCTTGCGTGATGCCGCTGTAAGTAGTAGTTAGGATGCGGATTGGCACGCCGCGATTCGCTGCTGCGCGAAGCCCGTCCATCAACTCCGCTAAGCCACTCCAAACAACAAATGCACAGACGAGATCGATCGCATCGGCGGATTGGATCTCGCTCGCGAGCTCCGCAGCGAGATTGGGCTCCGAAGGTGCGTTAGCGATCAGAGAGTCTTGCGATAGAGGTGTCCGCGGTCGTGCTGGCGCCCGAGGCGCCTGAAGGCCAGTTCGAACGAGTATCGCTTGCAGCTCTCGCCCGGGGTCCGTGATCGCCTCCACCGCAAGGTCTTGATGGCCGTGCGTGAGTTCCTCGACCGATCCAAGGATCGCGTTAGCAAGCACAAGCTTCGCCTTCAGGTCCGGAGCGGCCTGCAACGCGGCGGCGATGTGTTTGGCAAGGTGCCGGGTCAGCACTACATGCGCGTCGGCCGGCTCAATCCCGGCAGTGTCGGCAAGGTCACCTAGAACCGCCAGCGCTTCCTCGATCCGCCGGGTGATCGGCGACTCGTATAAGCCGGGCTTCAGCGCGTCGCCGTCAGACATGGCACCCGGACCCTAGCAGTCCAGTGAGGGGATCAATCCTCCACAAAGAAACCGGAACTGCGACCCCTTGGCCGTTTCGCCGCAGGTAATCGGGCAAATGCTTTCGGGATTCGAACATTGACCTTGCCGCATCACCCGATTCCGTCATCAGGAATGGCCCATCGCGGAGCGACCAACTCAATCGATCCCGCCCTAACAAACCTTTAGCTTGGTCCAGCTTCCTTGCCGGAGGGGCATGGCTGTAGCGACCAAATTCGGCTCCGGGCGCTCGGATCGGATCCATGAGCTAGGATGCCGGGCAGCATGAGTACCTCAATTAATGCGGAAGGTCTGGATGTCGATGAGCATGGCCACGTCCTGGTGAAGCTCAGCGACGAGCCCTCTGAGCAGTGGATGCAGGCGTTTCGGGAGTACTGGGGAAAAGCTGAAACCCCCGGCAGCCGGGCCGCCAAGAAAGAGGCGTTCTCGCACTTCTCCGAGCAGACCATCGTTTTTCGCGGCATTGATGTCGACGGGTTTGTCGAGCACTCCAAGGCCTTCACGAAGGATGCGATCAAGTACGCCAATGAGCGGACGCTTCGCTTCGAGACTGAGCGCGACGCTCGGATTCGAGATCGAGCTGAGCACGCCGGGCGCGATCAGACGCATATCGAGGCGGAAAAGGCCAAGGCGCACAAGGTCAAGTTCGACTAGCGGCTAGGCGACTGTCGGTGCTCCTTCGCTCAGGCCCGCTCGGTGATACAGCCACTGCAGGGGGCGCGGCGCCCACCAGTTCCAGCGGCCTAGCAGCGCCATCAGGGATGGCACCAGGAATGCTCTGACCACCGTCGCGTCGACCAGTACGCCCGCCGCGATGCCGATGCCCAGCTCCTTGATGAAGATGATCTGGGACGTTGCGAAGGCGCCGATCGCCACGCAGAAGAGCAGGGCGGCGGCGGTGATGATCCGGCCGGTTCGTTGCAGGCCCAACGCCACCGCCTCCGAGTTCGGCAGGCCGGCGTCGTGGGCTTCTTTGATCCGCGTCAATAGATAGACGCCGTAGTCGGTCGAGAGGCCGAACACGATTGCGAACAGCAGCACCGGCTGCGTCGATTCCAGCGCTCCCTGGCTCGTGTACTGGAGCAGGTTCTCGAACCGCCCGTCCTGGAAGACAAGCACCAGCACCCCGAACGCGGCGCTCAGCGTCAGCAGGTTCATCAGCACTGCCTTGACCGGCAGGATGACCGATCCCGTCATGAAGAACAGGATCAATACCGTTGCGACCGCGACCACGGCGATCGCAAGCGGCAGGCGCGAGGCCAGGGACTGCTGCAGGTCGACGAACGCGGCCGCCTGCCCGCTCACCAGCACCGTGAACGGCGCCGGCTCCGCGCGGACGTCCCGCACCAGCCGTGCCGCGGCCGGGTCGAAGTTGCCGAAGTTGGTCTGGACGTCGAACTTCCAGGTGTCGCTCCCCACCGGCTGCGGAGCCGTGACCTGGGTCACGCCGCCAAGCGATCCCAGGCTGCCGGCATACGACTGCACCTGCGCGGCATCCGATGCCGGCGCCTCGGCGACGATCGTCAGAACGGCGCCCGTCGGCTTGCCGTAGTCGCGGATGAGCGTGTCGCTGACGATCCGTGCGTCGCTGCTCGTAGGCAGGTCTGTCTGGTCGACCGAGTTGAACTTGATGCCGGCGAACGGCAGGCCCAGCGCGATCAGGAACGCCGCGCTCAGGGCCGCCAGCGGGATCGGCCGGCGCATCACGAAGTGCGAGAACCGGTACCAGAAGCCCGAGGTCCCCGCCGCGGTCATCGCCGACTGCTGCCACCGCTTCGGCGCGAGCATGTTCACGCGCGGGCCCAACAGGCGCAGCACGGAGGGAAGGACGGTCAGCGTGATGAGCCCGGCGGTCAGCGCGACGATGACTCCCGCCACGCCCATCGACCACAGGAAGTTGATCTTGAACACGGTCAGCGACGACGCCGCGGCGGCGATGGTGAGCGAGCTGAAGAACACCGTGCGGCCGGCCGTCCGCATCGTCATGCGGATCGCGGCGTCGGGCGCCAGGCCGTTGGCCATCTCCTCGCGGAAACGCGACAAGATAAAGAGAGAGGCGTCGATCGCCAGGCCCAGGCCCATGCCGGTCGCGAGGTTGAGAGCGAAGATCGAGACGGAGTGCACCTCGGCCACTCCTCTCAAGAAGAGGAAGGCGCCCAGGATCACGATGCCTCCCACCAGCGGCGGGAGCAGCGCCGCGATCACTCCGCGGAACACCCAGAGCGACAGCACGAAGAGGATCGGGAATGCCAGCAGCTCGGCGTGGGCCAGGTCGCCGGTGATGAGGATGTTCAGCTGGTGGTTGATCGCGGCGAACCCGCCGAGCTTGACGTTGGGATCGCTCTTTAGCGCGTCGGCGAGGCGCGTGGCGCCGTTGACCGCTTCCTGGTCGCTGACCGGCTTCCAGTAACCGACCACGATCGTACTGCTTCCGTCGCGCGCGACCATTGTCGGGTCATGAGTCTCGTAATAGGTGACGACCTGCGCGATGTCCGGTTCGGCGCCGATCACGCGGGCGACCTTCGTCGCCTCGGCCATGGCCGCGGGGGAGGTGGCGCCGTCGGGGGTCTTGACCAGCGCGACAAGGCCGCCGTCGGCCCGCACCCCGCTGGCGCTCTGCAGCCGGGCGACCGCGAGGGTCGACTCTGAGCCGGGGTCCTGGAAGCCTCCCACCTGCAGGGACTTCGCCACCGGGCTGCCGAACACTCCGCCGATCGCCGCGAACGCGATCGCCACTCCGACGATTACCCACGGCGCCTTGTTGATCAAACGCGCCAATCTCTCGAACATCACCTTTTGGCCTCCCGCCCACTCTCCAGGTCCTTTGCCAGCTTTCCGTACCAATCCGCACACCACTCGTGGAGCGCGATGCCGAACTTCATCACCTCGTACTTCATGCGATACGGCTGCGCCGCGGCCACCGGCTCGTGCTCGCGCAGCCCGCTCGCGACCTCCTGGTGGCGGTGCCGCATTGCCTCGAGGTGTCGCACCGTCTCTTTGCCTGACATCGCATCGGCGAAAAAGAGCTTGAGCAGCATCTCGTCTCGGATCTCCAGGTTCAGGATCTCCGGGTCGGCCACCCACATGTGCAGCGTCTGCTTGCCCTTCGCCGTGAGGTGGTAGAGGGTGCGCTGCCGGGTGCCCTTCGATGCGTCCTCGGCCTTGATCAGCCCCGACTCCGTGAGGCGCTTCAGCTCGGGATAGATCTGCCCGTAGCTGGTCGCCCAGAAGTGGCGGGTGGACAGGTCCGCGAGTTGCTTGATGTCGTAGCCCGAGTGCGGGCCGAGCCCGAGGATGCCGAGGATGACGTAGGCGGTCGGGCCGAGTTCCATATCGCTGCCAGATATATCACACAGATGTATCC
Organism: Candidatus Dormiibacterota bacterium; assembly: GCA_003151935.1. GTDB lineage: Bacteria > Chloroflexota > Dormibacteria > Dormibacterales > Dormibacteraceae > Palsa-870. Next base: position 14,734 of record PLYZ01000083.1, read on the forward strand.
GCCGTCAATATGGGGATCCCCTAATGGTTTGCTAACCTCGGCTTAACGGGGAGCGATTATGGTCGTGCGCTGTGGGCGAGGTTCACGCGGCGGCGTAATTCCGTTCTCTCCTGACCACTACCCTCTCCACGATTGGACCCTCTCCGCAAGGGGAGGGTTCTTTTCTCGTGCGCTTGATGGAACCCGTGCCCCCACCGGCGCTTCGCGCCACCTCCCCGGCAAGCGGGGAGGCATGGGGTAGATTGGGCCGATGCGCTGGTTCGTTCTGATTGCGACGGTGGCGGCATTCCTGGTTCCAGACCCATCCACAGCGCCCGCCGCCGCGACGCCGGCGCCGGCTGCGCGCGCCGCGGTGCCGGCATCCGACTACTTCAACTACCCGCTGCCCACGTGGGATCCGCACTGCCTCGGTTTCGGCAGCGAGTGGCGGCTGTGCAACGGGACGGTGCTGCGCGCCTGCGCATCGGGGGCGGTGTGGCTACACACCGGCGTCGACATCAAGACGGGCATCCAGCCCGTGATGGCGGCGGCGGATGGGGTGATCGCCGGCTACATCGTCGACCCCGTGTTCCGCGGCGGTGTGCTGATCCGCCATTCGACCAGCCAGGGGATCGTGCTCACGCAGTACTGGCACGTGTGGCCGCGACCGGGATTCAAGGTGGGCACGCCGGTGAAGCGAGGCGAGGTGTTCGCCGACGTCGCGGACATGGGCGCGCAGACCCACCTGCACTTCGCCGTCTTCATAGGCGACTACGAGTCGCACGCCTGGAACGGCGCCCTGCCTCCCACCGAGTGTTCTGGCTTCCCGGCCTTCCCCTACCGCTTTGTCGACCCGAACGCATTCATCCAGGCCCACCTGCCGTTTGTGGCGATCCACAGCCGGCGGGGCACATTGGCGCTGGATACATAAGGGAACACCCCCACCCGGCCGGGCTCGCTTCGCGAGCCGGCCGACCTCCCCACCCGGTGGGGAGGTGAAAAAAGCAGGTACTCGTTTTCAGGTACCGCTTCGCGGTTTTTCAGGTGTTTTCCGCCTTATGGCGCATACCCCCTGATTCCTAGCCTGGACTCAACGGTTCAGCCCACAGCGAGCCGAATGAAACCGGAGAGGGAAACAGAAATGGAAGCCAGGACAGAGTTTCGCGGAGCAGGGATCTCAAGGAGCCTCGTCGCCGTGGTGGCGGTAAGCATCACGCTGGCCCTTGGGGTCACAGCGGGCGTCGTCGCCAAGAACCTCAGCGCACCGGCCGCGCCTCAGACCCACATCTCGCAGGGCCTGGGCGGAGCGGCGCAGGCAAACCCGGCGTACCGCGGCGGCAACCAGTTGGTCGGCGGCAGCGCCGCCCCCGCATCCACCGCCCCCGCATCCACCGCCGTCGGACCCGACGACCGGCCAAGCACCAGCCAGCAGGCCGCCCCGGTGCGGGTCCGCGGGACTCAGATCGACCCGCACATCTAAGCCGTGCGCCGCGTCACCCGATATCCCCTTCGGGTGCAACCGTCGAGAGAGGGATCTCCCCGATCCCTCTCTCTTTTTCGTGCTTGTGGGCCAAGATACGGCGATGGACAGGGGGGCTGTCCGGGCCCGGCACGCCACCGCGGCCCCCAGCAATCTGCCGTACCACCTCACCAGCTTCGTCGGGCGCGAAGCGGAGCTTCGCTCGCTCAAGGGACTGCTGGGCACCTCCCGCATGGTCACGCTCACCGGGACGGGAGGCGCGGGCAAGAGCCGGCTCGCGGCCGAAGTCGCTCAGGCCAATGCGAGCCTATGGCCCGATGGCGTGTGGTGGATCGAGCTGGCCGCGACCGACGACGTGTCCGGCGCAGTGGTCGCCACCCTGGAGCTGCCCGGACGGGGATCTGCCCAGGATGTCGTTGCTTCATGGCTGGCCGCGAGAAAGGCGCTGCTCGTCCTCGACAACTGCGAACACCTGGTCTCCGAATGCGCGACGTTCTGCCAGAGGGTGCTCGAACGCTGCACGCAGCTCAACATCATCGCCACGAGCCGAGAGGCTCTAGGTGTGCCCGGCGAAGCTCGCTGGCCGGTGGCGTCGCTTCGCGATCCCGACGCGCTCCTTCTCTTCGAAGCCCGCGCTCGGCTCGTTTCGCCGGACTTCAAGATGGCCTCGCGCAACCTCGACGCTGTGACTCGGATCTGCGAGCGCCTCGACCGGCTGCCCCTTGCCATCGAGATGGCGGCCGCGCGGATCGACGTGATGTCGGAACAGGAGCTGTTGAGCAATCTCAACGATCGGTTCCGGTTCCTGACCTCGGGCACGAGGACGGCGCCACAGCGTCAGCAGACGATGGCCGCCGCGATCGACTGGAGCTATCGCTTGCTGACTGACCACGAAGCACGGTTGTTCAGGCGCCTCGCCGTGTTCCAGGGAGGCTTCACGGCGGAGAGCGCCGAGGCCGTGTGCTCAGACGGAATCGAGACGAACCTCATTGACGTGCTGGCCCGGCTGGTGCAGAAGTCGATGGTGGTCGCCGACAGGCTCGATAGCGGCACTCGCTTCCGGCTGCTCGAATCTCACCATGAGTTCGCCAGTGGGCGATTGCGCGAATCAGGAGAGCTGGACGCGATGCAGAAGAGTCACTACGACTACTTCAGCTCGCGGCATTGGGAGCCCGTGGAGTCGGCCAACTTCTGGCGCGCCGTCAGCTGGGGCCGGGACAACGTCCAGGACGGTGGGTTGGGGCTGGCGCTCGAGATAGCGGATTCCGATTTCGGCGACCAGACGCGTGCCGGGAACCTGATTCTGGACTTGCTCGAACACTCAAAGCCAAGCGAGACCCTGCGTGTCAAAGCCACGATGATGGCCGCACGCCTTGCGTGGCGGCAGGCCGATCACATCGCCAGCAGAAAGCTTGTGGAATCGGCTGTTTCCATGGCGCGGAAATTGGGTGATCCCGAGCTCATCGCGCGCGCCCTCAACGGCGCCGGGCGCATGTACGAAACGGCCGGTGAGCTTGCGCTTGCGGGCCAAATGTACGACGAGGCCCTTTCGATTCTGAGCGACTCAACGAACCAGGTGCTCGTGGACGACGTGCGCAACATGCGGGGCCTGCTTGCGATCACGCAAGGTGACCCTGCAAGCGCAATCGAAATCCTGAGCCCGTGCGTTGCCTCAGCGAGGTCACACAATGATCCGCCCCGCATGGCCCGATACCTCGAAAGTCTCGCGAACGCGCAGCTGGACCTGGGCCAGGTCGATGAGGCCGCCGAATCGTGGAAGGAGTCGCTGACGGTCTTCCGTGTCGTCAACGACTGGTTCGGAATCATCTGGAGCCTGCTCGGTCTGTCGCTTGTTGCGGCAGCGCGCCGCCAGGACGATCGCGCGCTGCGGCTTGCCGGCGCCGCGGATCGGCTCGCGCGCGAGTATTCGTTGACCACCTGGTCGTTCAGAGGCCAACAGCTGGAGGACGCACGCAAGCAGGCGCTCCATCGGCTTGGGACGAAGGGCCGCGGGGAAGCCGCATTGAAAGAGGGCCGGACCATGACCACGGCCGAAGTACTCGAGTACGCGCTCGGTGGAGAGAGACCTGCTGAAGAGGTGCTGACCGACCAAGGACTGCTGAGCCGCCGTGAACGCGAGGTGGTGACAATGGTGGCGTCGGGCATGACCAACAAGGAGATCGCCCAACGTCTGTTCATCGCGGAGCGAACCGCCGAAGGCCATGTGGAACGGATCCGCAACAAGCTTGGCGTTCGGTCTCGGACGGAGGTGGCCACCTGGGCCGTCGCGCACGGGCTTGGGCCAACAAAAGCTTGACAACCCGCCAGCGCAGAGTACTGTCTGGGCGGCGGGAGTCAGCTAACGCCGTCAAGCTAGCACTTTAAGGGAGGGGGTCCAGATGAGCTCGAATTGGCGTCCGGACGACTCGTTGAGTGAGCGTGATCAGAAGGGTGAGCTGAGAGGCGCGCGGAGGATCAAGGCTGCCCTTACGAAGAACAAGGTTCGTCTTGGAAAGGGCGTAATCACGTCACGCGACACGGGTATGGCCGCCGTCAGGCGCGACCTCAAGCGGACCGGATTGCCGCCGGGCGTGTCGCAGTCGCAAATACCGATCGTGCTTGGTCATGGCGGGGATTTTGTTTGTTTCATAAGCACCCTGAAGCCGGGGACGATTGTTCCAGAGCATGCACATAAGCAGGCCGTATTTCGTGTCGTGATCTCGGGCGAGCTGAGATTTGGCCGCAAGACTCTGAAGGCGGGAGACTGGATGTTCGTCCCGCCCGGCGTGGCCTACTCCATTGAGGCTGGCCCTAAAGCCCCGCTTAACATCTTCTATGGGCACGGCTAGGCGGCCGAAGCCTGTCCCTTACGGGGCAGGTCATAGTTTCAGTTAGGCGAGTGCTGCTCCAGTAGCTCGGCGATCGAGCCTTCGAACTTCGCCAGGCGCTTGTGGACCTCGATCACCTCGTCTGAGCTGACCGGTTCGGCGGGGTCGACGTCCATGCGGTGCTCGGTCCATTCCGTGCCGCACTCGCACCGGTGGAACAGGTACCGATCCTGGTGGGAGCGGTAGATGTAGACGTACGCATCTTTCTTGCGCCGTCCGCAGGCACATTTGCCCCTGTCTGGTTCCAACTTCGACTTTTGCAATGACGTAATCCTTGATCTCTATAACGAACCAGAAGCCGGTTTCGTGTCATGGTACAGCCGCGGCCTTCAGTTTGGAACCGTCAAAAGAACGTAAATACCGCCCCTGACTTTGTATGGGGCAACCGTGGTCAGGCCGCTGAGTTGAGCTCCTGGAGCAATCCGTCGAGGTTCCTCAACCGCTCTGTGCGGGCGGCGTGCTCGAGCGTCTGGTACTGGGAAAGGACATCGACGAAACCCTCGCCGAGGTCGTAGCCGTGCTTTTTGAGCAGATCGCGGCCCGTTTCGCCGAGTGCGGCGACCACCTCACGGACCTTGGTTTGGGGTCCAAACGCGTGCACCGCGGCGTCAGGCACTGGGCGGCGGCTCCAGCTTGCGGAGGATCACGCGGTGGCCGTGCCATTGGTCCGGAACGCCCACCGGCTCGTCGCCCAGGTAGCTGAGCTCGAGGCACCAGACGCCGCCGGCCTGCACGGGTGCGACGGAGAGCTTGGTCTTGGGGTTCTTTCGCTGAAGGGTCTGGATCAGGGCGACGCCGTAGAGGACGATGGCGCCGGGCAGGTTGATGGTGTTGATCCGGCCGCCCTCGCTGGAGCCGTCGACGCCGGACGTGCGGGAGCCTAACGCGTGCGTCATTTCCCGCTAAGGGTACGGGTTCCGCCTCCCCCCACCGGCGCTTCGCGCCACCCTCCCCCTGCGGGGGAGGGGAAATTACTTCTTCTTCAAGGCGGCCAGGATCACCTTCACCGTCGTCTCATACCCCAGGCGGCCGGTGTCCAGCATCATGTCGTAGTGCCCGGCCAGGTTGCGATCGTGTCCGTACACCTGGTTGATGTAGGCGGTCCAGTTCTCATCGGTCCGCGTCATCACGCGGCGGGCCTCGTCCTCGGAAGCGATATTGAAGCGCTCCATGACCGTCTTGACCCGCACCGACTTGGACGCCCCGAGGAAAACGTGCAGCGCGCCGGGGAAATCGCGCAGGAGATACGCGCCGCCGCGACCCACGATGATGACGTTGCCGGCGCGTGCCGCCTCCTGGATCACGTGCTGCGTGATCTTCAGCACCGCCTTGCGCGTGTCGAAGGCGGGATCCGTGTTGGGCGGGTTCCAGGCGGTCGCCTCGGGCGGGATCAGCGGCTCGGAGCTGGCCGTTCCAAGAGCGACCAAGAGTCGGGAGAGCAGGGAACCGGGCTGCTCGTCCTCGGCCTCGACCTCCTCCTTAGGAAGCTGCAGCCGGTGGGCGACCTCGTCGATGATCCGCGATTCGAGCAGGTCGATATGCAGCTCGCGCGCGAGCATCTGGCCGACGGTGCTGCCCCCCGCCCCGAACTGGCGGCCAATCGTGATGACCGGCATTTGACGAAGTCAATCTACTTCACCAGGGAATTCGCGGTTGCCCAGAATTCGGCGTCGGTCAGTCCCGTGGTTCCCAGCACGTATGGCACGCCGGGGAGGCCATTTGGTTCAGACCATGTACCTGGCTCGTTCCACATCAGAATGCGCGGGCTGGTCGGCTGGGTCGTGTCGCCCACCTGATAGAGAGAGAGCTTGTCGCCATGAAAGTTCGGATTCACTTGCGATCCATGCGGACCTGGGAGCGGAAGGTTCGGCACCTCGATTGCGAAGTCCACTTCTTTGGTGCCGTCCGGGCTCGTGTAGGTGACCGTGAAAAAAGATGAGCTCAGGTTGGTGACCATCGCCGACCAGCTCGCCGGGACGGTGGGTGGAAGGACCAGAGGATTGGCTCCGGTGACGGTGGCTCGGATCAGAGCGTTGGCCGCGGCGACCGTGAGCGGCGATGGCGACGCGATTGGAGAGGGCGAGGCGATTGGTGAGGGCGACGACACCACGACCGGAGAAGCGTGGCGAGGAGCGAACTGGATCGTCTGAACCCCGCGACGGCCAGAATGGCCGCGAGCCCCACGAACGGATAGATGACGCGACGCTGATCCGGCGTTTGGGACATCAGGTCGTCCGGTACAGGCCGGGAATGTCGGCCTCGCCTCGCGGCCGGGTGAAGGCTGCTGTCGCTCGGAGCCTGCATTCCTGCACGGCGTCGTGCGCGGCATCCGGGTCCCGGAGGATGGCCAGGGCGGTGCGGTAGCCGGCGTCAAGGTGCGGCCCGATCAGGGCGTCAAAGTCTGCCCGGTCGGTTTGGCCGCGGCTCATTGCGAGTTCCTGCAAAACATCCTCATCAGTACAGACGCAGGAGTGTGGCGATTGGTTTCAGCCGAGTTGCAAGCTCCAGCCCCCCACCCGGCCGTGGCCTGCGGCCAGGACCGACCTCCCCACATGGTGGGGAGGTGAAGGGCACTCGCCTCGTGGTCAAAGCCCATGGTTTTGTAGGGCGATTTGCTTGAGAGGGGGGCGTCAAACTGGTTCATGGCCTCAGTCGAGGAGATTTCGCCTCGCCCTCGCGCCGTTGTCAGCCTGATCCAGGTTCAAACCCGATTGCCCCGGAGGTCGGGCTGGATGAATTCGGTGCGGGCGAGCCTGCGGGCACAGACCGTGGTGCTTTTCATCCTGCTCGTGGCATTTGCGGCCAGCGCGGAGGTGATCACACAGGGCGTTCGGCAGGCCAGCGACGCGGCCCAGGTCGATCAGGTCAGCATGATCACGTGGCGGTTCGACTCCGTCAGCGCCAGCCTGTCCGCGGAAGAGCTCAGGACCAACCTGGCCCAGATGAACAATGCGCAGCTGGCCTTCGACCCGTCTGGGGCAGGGTCCTACCAGGCCCTGGCGCAAACAGACATCACCCACATCGAGTCCGAGCTTTCGCAGATCTCGGCGCTGAAACTGGGCAGCGACGACGCGCCTGTGATCTCGCAAGACGCCCAGGCATTCCGCACCCTGACCACCTTCGCGCGTGACTTCATAGCGGCAGGGCATCACACCGACGCGGACATGCTGGCCCAGGTCGACCTTGCGATGAGCACCTGGCGTTACGGGCGAGCTCCGGTCGACGCCTACATCCAGACTGAGATCCAGGGCAACCAGGTTGTGATCGACGCAGGCAAGACGGTTTCGAACAAAGTTCAGTTGTTCGCGGCGATCTTGAGTGTCGTCTTCTTGACGACCCTGGCCTTCTACATGTTCTATCTGACCCTACGGCCGGTCGTCAAATTGGCGAAGGTGGCCACGGTGCTGGCCTCCGGGGAGTCGGTCGCCATCAAGCCAACCCGGCGCCGGGACGAGCTCGGCCAGCTGACCAGCGCGCTCGCGGCATGGCAGCGCAGCTCCCAGAACCTCGTCGACGGTCTCCGCGACGGCAGCACGAGGGCGGCGGCCTCGGCCTCCAGCCTCTCGTCCGTGTCAGAGCAGCTGGCGGCGGCCACGGCCGAGCAAACCTCGGCGACCACGGCAACGTCCGCCACCATGGAGGAGCTGGCGAGCACGGCCAACACGATCGCGGAGACGCTGGGGCTCGTCGCCAGCCGGACCATCGCGACGCGAGAGAACCTCGAGCGGGCGCATGTCGACACGCTGGCGTCGGGCAGCCGGGCCCAGGCGATGGCCGCACGGGTCCATGACATCAAGGGGATCCTCGAGCTGATCAACCAGGTCGCCGATCAGACGAACCTGCTGGCGCTCAACGCGGCGATCGAGGCGGCTCGGGCGGGTGAGGCGGGCCTCGGCTTTGCAGTGGTCGCCGACGAGGTGCGCCGGCTGGCCGAGCGTTCCAAGTCGTCCGCGGCGCAGATCACCGCGATCATGTCGAGCGCCGAGGCCGAGAGCACCGCCACCATCGCGGCGATGGAGCGGAGCGCGACGCAGATGCAGCAGAGCCTTACCCTGCTGGCCAGCGTCGTCGAGGCATCCGGCCAGGTCCAGGTCATCACGCAGCAGCAGAGGAGCGCGACCGAGCAGGTCGGTGAGGCGATCGGGCGGATCACGGTGGGAAGCCGGCAGGTGTCGGACACGGCTCGCAAGATCTCGACCGCGGCGAGCCACGCGACGCTGGCTTCCGAGATGGAGCAGATGTCCCGGCGGCGTTAGCGCGGTGGTTGCGGGTTTAAGCCCCTCACGAGGGAACTGGACGGTCAGGGTCCTGGCGAGCGGTGCGCTAGAGGGACATAATCGGGCAGTGCGGGCTCCCGGGCTCGAGGCAGAGGAGGTCGACTTCATGTCCCTCCTGAGCGAGGCCAATCAACACCGCCTTCTGGAGGGGTCGACCCGGGGCGTGCACGCAGCGGGCACGGTGATTTTTCACCCGGCAAGCCGGGGTCGGGCTTACTTGCTCGAGCGAGGCCTGGCCCGTGGCTACACGACCGTTCCGGACGGGCGTCAGGCCACGATCACCTTCTTCCACTCCGGGGAGCTCATGGGCGGGACGTCGATCGTGAGCCGCCCACCGGCGATCTTCGTGCAGATCGTCGCCAAGTCCATGATGACCACCCTCGAGCTCGAGAAGGTTCGCAAGCTGGCAGCGGCCGAGAATGAGGTCCTTGCCGCTGTTGCCACGCACCTGGCAGCGAGAGTGCGGAGTGCGTACAGGCTGATCGCGGTCCGCACATTGGGCGACATCAGGCAGCGCCTGGCTTACGACCTACTCGATCGGGCCTGTCGAGCACAGCTCGATGCCGGCCTCCTCGAGGCGAGGGTGACGCACGCAGAGCTCGCCGACTCCATCGGATCCGCCCGTGAGGTCGTGGGCCGGGCACTGGCTGCTCTCCGCAAGGCTCGGCTGGTCGAAACCGCGCCCGGCCTGGTTCGGGTAGTCGACCCGTTACGCCTGGCCGGCATCGTGCGCGCGTTCGCGCTCTAGCCTTGCCTACTTCGCCTCTGCCCGAGTCAGCAACGGCTCGGGCCTCCCGATCGGATCCGCCTGGCGCCCGACGACGACGAGCGCACGATCACACCCTGGCGGGGCGCCCACTCGTCTACGACCTCAGTCCGTTCAGGAAGGACGTGATAGATGTGCCTGGGGCAAGGTCGGCTCGAACAGCTCGATGGGATTCCCTGAAGGGTCTTCGAGCAGGATCTGCTTCCCGCCCACCCCGGTCACGATGTCGTTCCGAAAGCGCGCTCCTTTGAGGCGAAGCTGCTCGACCGTGGCGGGCAGGTCCGCAACTTCAAGCGAGAATCGATTCCAACCCCCAGGTTTGGGCACCTGGCCATCTGGCATTGCCTGGCCTCCGCCGGGCCCTCCTCCTGGAGCACTGAGCACCAGACGAAGGTCCCCACGCGAGAGCATCGCGAAGGTGGGGGCGGGATGCATCACGACCTGGAAATCAAGGAGCTCGCAATAGAAGGCGATCGCCCTGTCCACGTCGTCGACGATGTAGCGGACGCTGACAGTGGCCATGAAGTTTCCTCCAGATTGTCGTGGTTTGTCTGCTTTCTCGGACCTAGCTTCTTCGCGCCGTGCGCGCGCGTCTGCCGGCTGCCCAGGTCAGCGGGTGGAGGTGAAACTTACTCCAGGTAGTCGCGGAGCTTTTTCGAGCGCGATGGGTGGCGCAGCTTGCGCAGNNTCTGGCGGATCCGCTCGCGGGTCACTCCGAACCGCTTCCCCACCTCTTCCAGGGTGCGCTGGTGCCCGTCGATCAGCCCGAACCGCAACTGCAGCACGCGCCGCTCGCGAGGCGTGAGGGTGTCGAGCACGTCCTCGACCTCGGAGTGCAGCATCGTCAGCGACGCCGCGTCCTGCGGGGATACTGCTTCGCGGTCCTCGACGAAGTCGCCGAGGTGGGAATCCTCTTCCTCGCCGATGGGCGTCTCGAGCGAGACGGGGTCCTGAGAAACCTTGACGATCTCGCGGACCTTCTCGGGCGTAATGCCCATCTCCTCGCCGATCTCCCCGTCGCTCGGCTCGCGGCCCAGCTCCTGCAGCAGGCGGCGCGACACGCGCACGAGCTTGTTGATCGTCTCGACCATGTNNCGAACTTCTCGACCGCGCGGATCAGACCCATGTTGCCTTCCTGGATCAGGTCCAGGAACGACATGCCGCGACCGATGTACTTCTTGGCGATCGACACGACCAACCGAAGGTTGGCCTCGGTCAACCGCTGCTTGGCCTCGTAGGCGCGCTCGTAGCGCTCGGTCAGGCGGTAGCGCGCGATGCGGTACGCCTCGAGCGCCTCGGCCCGAACCCTTGGGCGGGCGGCGCCGTTGGTCGCCTGGCGGCGGCGCTCGGCGGCGGCTGCGTCGATGAGGTTCTGCAGCTTGGACACGTCGGCGAGGCCGATCAGCTCCAGCGCGATATGGGCCTGCTGGCCCTTGCGCTTGATCGTGGCCAGCCGCTCCACCACCTCGGGCAGCAGCTCCTCGACGGACCGCTGGCGGCCATCCATCTCCTCGATCACGTTCAGCGCCTTGAGCGCGTCGTGCAGAGGCTTGGCCTCGATCGCCTGGGCGAGCTCGACCTCGTCGTTGGCAGTCAGCAGGCTGACGCGCCCGATCTCTTTGAGGTACATGCGCACCGGGTCGTCGAGCGAGACCGAGTCCATCATCTCGATATCGAGCAGCATCTCGTCGTCGATCTGCTCGACCTCCTCGAAGTCCTTCTCGCCGTCCGTGACCTCGATCCCGATCTCCTTGAACGCGGCGAAGATGCGGAAGATCTGGTCGGGCTCGGCGTCCAGCTCGGGGAAGCCCTGGAGGATGTCGTCGGGCGTGAGGTAGCCCTGCTCCTTGCCCTTGACGATGAGCAGCTCGGCCATGGCCATCAGCTCGTCTTCGAACTTGTGCTCGGGCTTGGTCTCCGCCTTGCCGGCGCGAGGCCCAGTCTTGGTTGGCACCTTGGGCGTTGTCGTTGCCACTTTCGCTAGACGCGCGATGTCAGCTTCTCCTTTCCAGATCGTTGATGGCGCGTGCGAGCTCCCTGGCCTTGGCTTCGAGACGCGCCACCCGTTCCGAGTCCTTACCACTTTCGGCCTCGGAAAGCTCGCGGATTATCCCACTGTGCAGGCCCTTCATGTGGTCGAGCCGGACCCGTTCCGCCAGCTCTACAGCCACTTCGTCGTCGACACTCGGCGGCGGCGCCGCCCACGCTCTTCGAATCAGGTCCTGTTCCTCTGCGGGATATCCCGCCAACTCCGTCTCGAGCCCGGACACACCGCCGCGCTCGTATGTCTCCAACATCCGTACGTATATACCGCGGTCCCCTTCATCCAACTCATCGGGGGTGACCATTGTTCGGACCCGCTCGAAGGCGACAGGGCGCACCGCAAGCAACTGCAGCAGATATCTGCCTACGGTCAGTTTCTTCCCAGCCAGGCGGGCGGCCAAACCGGCCTTTCCATTGGCTGCTTCCCCGACCCTTCCCCCTGAACGGGGGGAGGGGGATGCGGCCTGCGCGGTGAGGAGGTGCGGTTGAACCCCAATCCATCCCGCCGCCCGTTCGCGGTAGGTCTCGCGGACGGCCGGATCCGGGATCTTTTCGAGCACCTCGCGGGCGCGGCTGGCCGCGAGCTCGAGCTGGTTGGGATTGCCGGGGTTGAGGCCGGTCAGGGCGTCCTTGATCCAGAACTCCCAGCCCGAGGGGGCCGCGGTGGCGAGCTCGTCCCACCTCTCGGCCGCTTGCGCGCCGGCGGCCCTGAGGAACTCATCCGGGTCCTTGGCGGGTGGCGTGACGGTGGCGACGCGGGTGCGCATCTGGTGGGCGGAGGCCAGCTCAATCGCCTTGAAGGCGGCGGCCCTGCCCGCACGGTCGGCATCGAATACCAGGAGCAGCTCGTCGGTGAAGCGCTTGAGCAGCCTCACCTGGTCGTCGGTCAGCGCGGTTCCCGAGCTGGCGACGGCGTTGGTGACCCCGTGGTGATGAGCGGTGATGACGTCGAACTGCCCTTCCATGAGCACGGCGTGACCTTTCCTGGTGATGTCGTCGCGCGCCAGGTCGAGGCCGAAAATCACGCGTCCTTTTATGTAGGCGGGGGTTTCGGGCGAGTTGATGTACTTCCTTTGCTCATCCGCCCTGACGGTTCTTGCCGTGAAAGCGAGGGGCTGGCTGCGCTCGTCCCTGATCGGTATCACCAGCCGTTCCGCGAAGAAATCGGTGCCGTCGCGGCGCATGAGTCCCGCCTCCTGTGCGTCCTGCAGCGACTTCTTCTTGGCTCTCAGGTATTCGGCGAAACCCCTTCCGGCCGGGGCGTAGCCGAGCTGGAAGCGTCGGGCGGTCTCCTCGCTGACCATTCTTGATTCGAGGAGCCGCCGGCCTGGTTCGCCGGCGGGGCTCGACCAGAGCACGTACTCGTAGAACTGTGCGGAGAGCTTGAGCATGGTGAGAAGGCGCTTGCGGGAGTCGGACCGCTCCTTCTGCTCTGGGCTCAGCTTCTTGAGCTCGACGCCGGCGCGCTCGGCAAGCGTCTGCAGGGCGCCACGCTTGTCGGTCTTCTCGATCAGCTCTACGAAGGTGAAGACGTCGCCGTGGCGCTGGCAGCCGAAGCAGTACCAGGTCTGCGTCTGAGGGTGGACCGTGAAGCTCGGGGTGTCCTCCTCGTGGAAGGGGCATAGACCCACGAAGTCCTTGTTGCGCCTGGTCAGACGGAGGTGCTCCTGGACGATCTTGACCAGGTCGACCTTGGCCTTGACCTCGGCGAAGGCGTCATCGGACGCGGAGGTGGGCATTCCTTCTATTGTCCGATGCTCAAGGGTGCGGTAACGGGCATAGAGTTAAGGGGATGGCGCTGGAACTCCTGGGAGTGGCGCTGTGGCTGGTTCTTGCCGTGGCCGGCGCCTGGCTCCTGGTAACGGGTCGCGACACGTTCTTCGGACTGCCCCCAGGCGTCAACGACGTGCGGATTCGCCGCCTGTTTGGGCTGTTTTGCGTGCTGGCGGCCGCCTTCTTTATTTTCCGGATCAGCCAGGGGTCGCTCGGCCTTTGGCCGGTCATCGGCCTCTACGGCGGGTTGGCTTTTTCGGCCGTGCTCGGGTGGTGGAAGGCGCGTGATGCGCGGGTTTAGGAGCGGGTAGAGGGTAATGGTCGTCGCGGAGGTGCTCGGAGTCGGGTTGTGGGCGGTCCTTGGGTTGGGCGGCGCCTGGTGGCTGCTGACCGGCCGCAAGATGATCTACGGCCTACCCAAGGGCATGAAGGAAGGGTGGCCTCTGCGCGTGATGGGATTGGCGTACTTCCTGACGGCCACGTTCCTGATTTACCAGGCGGTCCATGGCTCGGTCAGTGCCGATAGCGTGGTCTTCAGCTACGCCTTCGTGGCGGTGGCGTTTGCCGTTTTCCTGAGCCGACGGCGGAAGGCGAGGATCGCTCAACCGCCTGCGCCGCAACAGTAACGGGCCGTGGCGCTCGAACTGGTCGGACTGGCGCCCTGCATGGTCATGGGGGTGCTCGGATATGCACTCCTTGTAACCGGCCGCAAGCTTCGATTCGGGATTCCGGCCGGCATCAGAGAAGGTCGGCCTTTGCGCGTGTTCGGGCTGGTCTACTTTGTGGCCGGTCTCTTCTTTGCCTCGAGGGTGATCCAGGGATCGTTTGAACCCGCGGCGTTGATCGCCACCTACCTGGCCCTGGCCATTGGTGTCTTCCTCAGCGTCGATGGGTGGCGAAGAGCTCGATCTCTCTAGGGGCTCGTGAGGGACGAAAGAAAGACTGGGAAGGGGGTGTTGGGGGTGGGTTTGGGTGGCTGGAGGGACGGGCTGGTGAGTGAGGGACGAAAAAGACTGGGAAGAGAGCGTTGGGGGTGGGTTTGGGTGGCTGGAGGGGGGGCTGGTGAGGTGAGGGACGAAAAAGACTGGGAAGAAGGCGTTGGGGGTGGGTTTGGGCGGCTGGAAGGACGTTGGGCGGGGCGATGTGTGTAAATTCAGGCTTGACATACGAACATGCGTTTGGTAGACTTCTCTCATGTTGGGGGAAGGGGGAACAGCCCTCTCCGAGTTCGAGGAGGCCGCTCGCAAATTCCTCGCTCGGGGCGAGCGGAGCGTGGATCCAAAGCGCTATCGCGCCGTCATCGATTCCCTGGATGGTGACTTTTCGGCTGTAGCGCGCGATGCTCAAAAGACAGGCGAGCATCTCGTCTCCGGCAACATCACCGCTGCTTCCTGGATCGCTCGCATCTGCGGCATGTCAGTCACCTCGGCAGCCGACCGGCTGTGCGTCGGCTCGCAGCTGGAGTCCCTGCCCAAGGTTGCCGCGGCTTTGGGCTCGGGCGAGATCTCCTTTCAATCCGCCTCTGCGCTCTGCCACCTGCACGAGCAGCTGGGTGAGAAGGGACGTCTCTTCGACGAAGACGAGATGCTCGGATTTACGCGCGAGTACTCGGTGTCGGAGCTGCGCAAGCTCTGCCACTTCGCCCGGCATGTCGCCGACCCCGACGGCTTCTTCAACGACGCCGAGGAGAGCTTCACCCGCCGGCGGCTGCATATCAGCCAGATGGCGGACGGCCTTTACGTGGTCGACGGCTTGCTCGACCCGGTCAGCGGGGCTGCTTTCAAGACTGGGCTCGATGTCTTGGCCAAACGCAAGGGACCGGAGGACGAGAGAACGCGCTCGCAGCGGATGGCGGATGCGGCGGGTGAGCTGGCAATGCACGCGATGGAGCACGGCACCTTGCCTCGGCGCCACAGCGTCAAGCCGCACCTCAACCTGACGATGACTCTGGAAGGGCTAAAAGGCGAGCTTGGCGTGCCGCCGGCCGACCTCGAGCTGTCGCTTCCCATCTCGACTCGGACTGCTGAGCGGATTGCTTGCGACTGCACGATGTCGCGGGTGCTGCTGGCGGACTCGATGGTGATCGACGTCGGGCGAGCGACGCGAACCGTGTCGGCGCCGACTCGCCGCGCGTTGCGGGTGAGAGACAAGGGCTGCCGGTTCCCGGGGTGCGATCGCCCGGTCAACTGGTCCTCCCCGCATCACATCATTCATTGGACGAGAGGTGGGCCGGGCAACCTGCCAAATCTGGTCTTGCTCTGCTACTACCACCACCGATTGGTGCATGAGGGCGGCTGGCAGGTCATCAAATCGGGCCGCGAGTTTCGGTTCATGCCGCCTGATCGGGTCTTGATGAGGCGAGCGCGCGGGCCGGGTTTGCGCTGGGCTGCGTGACAATAGGGTCGTGGCCCGTGCCGTCGAGGAGCTGAATCGCCGCATGCTGCGGGCTCGTGATGCCATCGATCGCTCCTATTCGCGGCCACTTGACGTCTCCGATCTCTCCCAGGTGGCGCACGTCTCTGAAGCGCACTTCATCCGGACCTTCAAATCCACCTTCGGGGAGACGCCGCATCGGTACCTTCAGCGCCGGCGGGTGGAGCGCGCGATGTTCTTGCTCCGAGAGACCCCACGAAGTGTCACGGATATCTGCCTCGATGTTGGGTTTGGAAGCCTCGGCACTTTCAGCCGCACGTTCACAGACATCGTCGGTGAGACGCCGACCGAATATCGGAGTCGCAAGCTCGTCTTTGCCGTTCCGACCTGCTTCTCCATGTCCTGGACAAGACCGAGCAGTTTCGGAGAAGCCAGGGCAAAGAACGGTGCCTAGCATCGGTCTGGTTCAAGCCATCGCACAAAAGGAGAAACCGGTGTACAACTCGATCAACATGTCAAGCATCTTCGTCCTCGACCAGGACAAGGCGATCGACTTCTATGTCGGCACGCTCGGCCTGGAGCTGACCAACAACATGGACCTGGGGTTCATGCGCTGGGTGACGGTCGGCGTGCCCGGCCAGCCCGGTCGCGACGTCCTTCTGGAGATGCCGGGCCCGCCGGCCATGGACGCGAAAACGGCGGACCAGGTTCGCGAGCTTGTCACCAAGGGTGCGACCGGCTTCTCGCTCGGCCTCAGCACCGACGACTGCAAGAAGACCTACGAGACGCTCAAGGCCCGGGGTGTCGAGATTACCTCGGAGCCGACCGAGCACTTCTACGGCACCGACTTCGGATTGCGCGACCCGTTCGGCAACAACATCCGCGTCGTACAGCTGGCGACCGTGGACAACGGGCTGCCCAAGACCTTAGATGCGCCGAAGGCGGCCAAGGCATAGCGCGGCGATGAGATTTCGGGCCAAGATCCTGCAGTCCGGCAAGACGGCCGCCGGGATCGAAGTTCCAGAAAAGGTGGTGGCCGCCCTCGGTTCGAGCAAGCGGCCGCCCGTCCGCGCGACCATCAACAGCTTCACCTACAGGACGAGCGTGGCGTCGATGGGCGGTAAGTTCATGCTCGGCGTGCCTCCCGAGTTCCGCGAGGGGGCCGGGGTGGCTGCCGGCGACACGGTCGACATCGAGCTCGAGCTGGACACCGAGCCTCGCGAGGTGTCGATTCCGCCCGACCTCGCCGCCGCGCTCGCGCGCGATGCTCGGGCCAAGAAGTTCTTCGACGGGCTGAATTACAGCAACAAGCGCCGCCTGGTCATCCCGATCGAAGCCACGAAGTCACCTGAAACCCGGGAGCGGCGCATCGCCAAAACGGTCGAACAGTTGAGGGACGGTCGGGCTTAGATCTCTTCGCCTTTCGCGGCCAGGTCGGCGCGCAGCCGCTCGCCCATCGCGGCCAGCACCTTCACCAACAGCCCGTCGCTGCCTTTGATGGCGTCGCGGAACTGCGCGTGGCTCATGACCAGGAGGCGCGCATCGGCCTTGGTCGTCACGGTCGCGGTGGCCAGGCCTCGATCCAGCATGCTGATCTCGCCGAAAAAGTCTCCCGTCTTCAGCGAGCGGCGCGGCTTGCCGTCGACGTCCACGTACGCCTCCCCTTCGAGCAGGATGTAGAACGAATCCCCGGGGCGCCCCTGAGTCGTCAACTTCTGGCCCGCCGGTGCATCGACTTCGTCCGCCCTGGTGGCGACGAACTCCAGCTCGCGTTTGGAGAGCTGCGAGAAGAGCGGGACGCGGCTGAGCGCCTCCGTCTTGGTATCGCTCATCGGTTTGCAGCATATTCTGCTGCGGTGGTTACTGCCTGCGCGGTCTGCGGCCGTCCGCTGCCGAACGCGGCCCGGTTCTGTCCGAACTGCGGCGCCGCGGTTGGCCCGCTCGTCGGAACCGAGGAGCGGAAGATGGTCACGGTCCTGTTTGCCGACATCGTCGACTCGACGGGCCTCGGCGGAAGGCTCGACCCCGAGCGGTCACGCGAGGTCCTGGGACAATTTTTTGGCGCGGCATCCGAGGAGCTGCTCGCGCTCAGAGGCCGGCCCGAGAAGTTCATCGGCGACGCCGTGATGGCGGTGTTCGGGCTGCCGCACGTTCACGAAGACGATGCGCTGCGCGCGGTCCGTGCCGGCCTTGCGATCCGTGCTCGCGCGCTCCGGCTGGGCGAGGAGGCCGGGCTCTCCGAACCGCTCGAGGTCCGGATCGGGATCGAATCAGGCGAGGCGGCCATGGGGCGAAATCCCAGCGGCCAGATGCTGGTGACGGGGCCCGTCGTCAACGCTGCGGCGCGACTGCAGACCGCCGCCCGGCCAGGTCAGCTGCTCGCCGGGCACACGACTCATGCGCTCACGACGACAACGGTCTCTTACGGCCGCCATCACCGGGTCCGGGCCAAGGGCTTCAACTCGGCTCTCGATGCCTTTCCGGTGGAAGGGCTGACGACGCGCTCTGCCCGGCGGACCATCCCATTCGTCGGACGCACCGCCGAGCAGGCGATCCTCGACCAGAGTCTTGGCCTTGCGACCTCCACTGGCAACCCCGTACTCGTGACCGTCCTGGGCGAGGCGGGCATCGGCAAGTCGCGCCTCGCGGACGAGTTCCTGGCGGGCGTCGGGGCGGCGGTCGTCGTCCTCCGCGGCCAGCCCCGTTCCACCACCGACACGGCGACGTTCTCTCCGGCCGCGGCCATCGTCGGGGACCTCGCGGGCATCGAGGCGGGCGACCCGCCCGACAAGGTGCGCCGCTTGCTCCACCAGCTGGTGGATCGCTGGAGCGAACCGTCGGAGGCCGAGCGGACAGTCCACCGGCTCGCCCTCCTCTTCGGCGTCGACGAGCCACTGGAGGAGGCCGCCTTCGTCAGCGACGTGCATGCCGGATTCGCCGCCGTGGTGGACGGGCTGGCTCGCGATCACCCGGTGCTCGTCGTTTTCGACGATGCGCACTTGCTTCATGCGCCGATGCTGGATCTCATCGAAAGGTTGGCCGCCCCCGGCCGGCGCGGCCCTCGACGCGTGCTGATCCTGGCGCTGGCCCGCAACGAACTGCTCGCGCGGAGGCCGAACTGGGGGTCGAGCAGCGGAAACGCGGTGCTGCTGCGCCTGGATCCCCTTTCGTCCGAGGAGTCGATCCACCTCGTCCGCCACGCCGGGGGCGGTGACATGGCTGACCCGCAGGCCCTGGAGATTGCCGCTCGCGCCGGTGGCAATCCTTTTTTCATCGTCGAGACGACCGGCATGCTGATGGCGAACGGCGAACCCGGTTCCGCCACGGCACACACGCCAATTCCCCCGACCGTGCAGGCTGTGATCACCGCCCGCCTGGACGCGCTGCCGGCTCGGCTGCGGGATCTGGCTCGGCGCGCATCCGTGTTCATGTACGGCTTCGACCTGGACGAGCTGGCGGTCGTTGACGGAGCCGCGAAGGTCGAAGAGCTTCAGCAGCTCGAAGACGCGGAGCTCGTCGTGCGCGACAACCCGGCATCAAGCGCGCCGGCGTGGCGCATTCGCCATGCGACGTTGAAGGACGTCGCGTACGCCAGCCTGCCGAAACGAGAGCGGCTCCGCCTTCACAACCTGGTCGGGGATTTCCTGCTGGCCAACCGCCATCCGTCGCTGGCCGCCGATCACTACGAGCTCGCGGCGTTGGCCTCTCTCGACCTGGACCCCAACGATCGCACCGCGCCTGACCGGGCGGCCGGCGCTCTGCTGGTCGCGGGCGATCGGGCCCGCAGGCGGATGGAGAGCCGTTCGGCGATCGATCGGTACGAACGCGCGCTCGTCATGGCCGGGCCCGAGAGCGCATGGGGGATGCGCGAGGCGCGGATCCTGGCGGGCCTCGGCGAGTCGCGCTACTGGCTCGGCGAGTATCACCTGGCGACGGAGGCCCTGACCCGCGCCGTCACCCTGGCCGAAGCCAACGGCGATGACTTCGCGCTGGCGCTCGCCCTGCGCTTCCTCGGCGACATCGCGATCAACTTCGAAGCCGACGTGGACAAGGCGGAGAGGCTGCTCGATCGGTCGCTGCAGGCGGCCGAGAAGCTGGGCGAGCCGTGGGCCATCGTGCGGACCCTGCTGTTCGCCGGATGGGTGCCCTGGACGCGCGAGCGATTCGACGAGGCAGAGGTGATCTGGCGTCGAGCTCTCGCTTTGGTCGACCCGAACGATCACTGGGCTCGGGTGCGCGCGCTGACGGCTCTTTCGATCAACCGCGGCGAGATGAAAGACCTCGAGGGAGCGCTGAAGCTGATCGATGAGGCGAGCGCCCTGGCGGAGGATACCGGGGACCAGTTCAGCGTCGCCAACACGTCGGTGCAGAAGGGCCGTGTGCTAGACGATCTCGGCCGCCGGGAGGAAGCGCTGCCCTGGTTCGATCGCGGCGTGGCGATCTTTTCCGAGCTGGGCGCCCGCTGGGAGCTGGCCGACGCCCGGGCGGCGCGCGGAATTGCGAAGCGCGAGCTGGGAAGGCTCGATGAGGCTGAGGAAGACCTGCGGTTCGCAATCCGCATCGCCGAGGAGATGGGCGATCGTCAGCTGCCTGGCTGGACGTGGCGGGCGCTCGCCCGTGTGGCGGAGCTTCGCGGCGACGGCGCGGCGGCCGAGGAGCACTGGCGCCGGGCGCGAGAAGCCGAGTCCCGCGGGCCGCATTAGGGCTCTTCTTTCTCGCCCCTCTGCCCGACCCTCCCGCCTGAACGGGGAGAGGGGTTCTTTCCGCGGCTCGCCCTAGCTCAGAGCTTCGGCGCGCGAAGAACTATGGCGGAGCGCCTCATCTGCAAGCTCGCCGGCTTTGGCGACCAAATAAGCGGCGCACCCGCCAATCAACAGGCCCAGGCCGAGCCCGACCGCAACGGTCCGGGCGCCGCCGTCGAAACCCAGAAGTGAAATTAGAGCGATGGCCGTCCCAAGCACCCCAAGGAAGTAGTAAGGGCGGAGTCTGAAGATCCGGCCAAGAGGTAGGAAGTGGAGGCTAATCACAAGCCCGATCAACGGCCAGATCAGGTCGAGACGGTGCAGCTTCCAGCAGATGAAGCCAACCAGCCCGATGCTCACCGTCTGCACCGTCCCAACGACGTTGAAGGCGATGCCGATCCTGCGGATCGAGCTGCCCTTTGGCGCATCGCGCAGGCTCGCTCGAGAGAAGCCCGGGGCCTGGCGACGAATCCGAATGCCACGCCAGATGAGTAGTCCGCTGAGCAGAAGGATTGGAGCAACCGATATCAGGAGGACGCTCGCGCCCAACGTCCACGCCCCCAGGCCCATCCAAAAGCCAGCCGAGACTGCGAGAATAGTGACGCCGTTCGACAGGCCCCACATGAATTGCTCGCGGCTCACATCGTCAACTCCGCCCGGCCCTACCTGCAACTTCAGTTTCATGAATCGCTTGATGGGACTGTTTCGGCGGCTCTGAGCAGGGCTCGCAGCGATTCTTCTGGACCCCGGCGTAGCTCACGACCCAGCGCCAGGGCGACCAGGCGGCCCCGCCACCCGGGCGGGAGATGGAAGTCTCAATTGAACCGGACGAGCGTGTCGCCTTCCTTGGTTTCGGTGAGCGTCAGGTGTTCGTGATTGTCGACGCCGAACGGCAGATGCACCAGCAAATCGATCCAGCGCGACTGTGGGTCCATGTCGCGCACCTCGATCGTCACCGGCCACTTACGTCCCAGGGACGGCGCCGCGAGGTGGATCTTCTGTCCGGGCTTTACCGGACCGGGCGGTTCGGCCGAGACGAAGGTCGCGTCGTTCCATTCGCCAAAGCGTTCGAATGTGGTCAGCACGCGCCAAATACGGTCGGGAGGCGCGGACGTGACCGCGGCGGGACAAACGTTGATCACCATTTCCCCGCTAATGTGACAAGGCACCATGAGCAATGCAAGGCTTGACCGAACGAAGGTGCCGCCTGATCTGTGTGCTGGCGCCGGACGGCAGTCTTGGCGAATACCTCGGACGCAACAAGCCGGACCTGCGTTCGATGCAGGAACGAGGGCCTAGTTACTACGTCCACCAAGCGTCACGAGGGGCGATGATGGACACCATGCTCGACCGAGCAAAGATGCCCAGGTTCTCGGCTCGTCGGATCTGGGTCCCAGACGAGGCCTCCTCTCAAGCCGGACCCCCGATCGTGTACGTCACCGAGCATCGAAGGCGGCTGATCGGCGGGCTGCTCATCGGATTGGGACTGATGGTGATGCTTGCGATCGCGGTGACCTCACTGCCAAGCGGCCTGCTCGTGATTGCACTCTTGCTCATCGTGCCAGGCGGTGCGTACGCGCTTGGCGGCGAGTCCGGCTTTTACGAAGTGGCGGAGGACGGAAGCCTCGGCGAATACCTCGGGAGAACGCAGCCGGACCTCCGTTCGATGCGAGGAACGAAGGTCCGGTAGTCGGATTTCGTCAGACCGCGACGCTCGCCGGCGCGGTGGTTTCGTTGGAGACGACCTTGCGGTCCTTGAGCTTGATCACTCGGTCGGTTTCGGCTGTGCCCCGGCTTAGGTCCGCGCCCTGACGACGGGAACTGACAGCCGCCGCGGATCCGGCGTGACGGATGTCAGGGGTAGCAGGTCGCGGATACTTCGGCAAGTCGCGGGATAATCGTCGCCTCCGGAAGGTGAGCCCACTAAACAACCTGCCCGCCCAGCTCAGCTCGTTTGTCGGACGTGAGCGCCAGCTGGCGGAGCTGCGCCGGCTCTTGCGGAAATCCCGCCTCATCACCCTGACCGGGCCGGGCGGCGCCGGCAAGACTCGGCTCGCGCTTCGCCTTGCGGCCGACGTGCTGGATCGGCATCCCGATGGGGTCTGGCTGGTCGAGCTCGCTGCTATCGGTGACGCCAGACTGCTGGAGCAGACCGTCGCATCAGCCTGCGGAATCGCTGAGAAGCCCGGCCGGCCCATGGCCGACGTGGTGGTTGAGGGTCTCGCGGGTCACCGGGTGCTGCTGGTGCTCGACGGATGCGAGCACCTCGTCGACTCATGCGCCGCTCTGGCGAGCCGCATGTTGCGCGGCTGTCCGAAGCTCACCCTTGTCGCCACGAGCCGCGAGCCGCTTGGCGTCCCCGGCGAGATTACCTGGCGGACGCCGTCTTTGAGCGTGCCCGGTTTGAATGACGCTGTTCTTCCCGAGCTGGTGATGGAAAGTGAAGCAGTCCGGCTGTTCGTTGAGAGAGCTCGTTTGAGCCGGCCTGACTTCGAGCTCGATCAAACCGGATCTCAAGCGGTCGCTCAGATTTGCGCCCGCCTTGAAGGCATGCCGCTTGCGATCGAGCTTGCGGCGAGCCTTGCACGCATCATGACTTTGCCAGAGATCCTCGATCGGCTTCGCGATCGGTTCCGGCTGCTGACCGGAGGCAGCCGGACCGCCTTGCCTCGGCATCAGACGCTTCGTCAGGCCGTCGACTGGAGCTACGGTTTGCTGAGTCCACACGAGCACGCCCTCTTCGTTCGCCTCGCCGTCTTTGCCGGCGGTTTTGAGCTATCCGCGGCCGAGGCGATCGTGCACGGCGATCCCGTCGAAGCGGACGAGGTTCTACCTCTCGTCTCACGCCTGGTGGACAAGTCGCTTCTGGCGGCCGAACCGAGCGGGCCGGCGATGACCCGATACCGGATGCTGGACACGATCCGGGAATACGCGCTCGAGAGATTCCAGCACAGCGACCAGGGCGAGACGCGACGGATGCATGCGCTCCATTTCGTGGATTTCTCTGTTCAGGCGTCAGAAACACTGGGGACGCTCGGGAACTGGATGCAACGCCTCGATGAAGAACAGGCGAACGTCCGAATGGCGCTGGCCTGGTGCCTCGCCCACCAGTCAGAAGACTTCATAAGGTTGGCGGCGGCGATGAGTAGCTACTGGCTGATGCGCAGCCGATTTGCAGAAGGTCTGGAGTGGCTGGATCAAGCATTGGAGATGCAGACGCCAAACAGGGATGCAATTGCCGCCGCATTCGTCGGGCGGGCACGCATTCGAGAGCGACTCGGGGAATACAGGGAAGCGCGGCGCGATGCCGAGCAGAGTGCCAAGATCAGCCGCCAACTAGGCTTGAAAACGACCCTTAGCCGCGCGCTGAACATGCTTGGGGTTATCAGCTCAGTCGAAGGCAACTTGCCAGATGCTGAGCGCTTGTATCAGGAGGCGCTCATGCTCGCTAAGCAGCTGGACGATCGCGCGTGGATCGCGCTGACGAGCAACAACCTCGCCCTGGTGACCTCGCGGCGGGGCGATGACGAAACGGCGAAGGCGCTCCTCGAGCAAGCCCTCGCAGCTATGAGGTCCGAGCGCGATGACTTTGGCACGGGCGTGATACTCGACAGCCTCGGCGAGGTCAACCTCAAAATGAAAGCGTTCGATGCAGCTCGTAATCATTACGCCGAGGCCACTTCGATCTTCGCGCAGTTCGACGATGCGATGGACGTTGCCGCTTGCGTGGAAGGCCTGGGCCTGGTCGCCCTTGCGGAGGGTGACCCTGCCCGGATGATCCGGCTGGCGTCTGCGGCAAACGAGCTTCGCGCCGACCGGGGCGGCTCTCCCGATGCAGACTGGATGAAGTCAGTCGAGGAAGGTCTGGCCGCCGCCAGGGCCATGGTGAGCCGGCAGGCAGCAGATGCCGCGTCGCGGCAAGGGGCAGCGTTCGACATGAATGAGGCGATCACACACGCAACCGGGACTGCGGCCCGGCGTGTAAGTGACCCCGGGTCGCCGCTGACAGGGCGAGAGAAGCAAGTCGCAGCGCTTATCGCCGAGGGCCTAACCAACTCCCAGATCGCGGCCCGGCTCAAGATGGCAGCCCGCACCGCCGACGCGCACGTCGAGCACATCCGCAACAAGCTCGGCTTGCGAACCCGCTCCCAAATCGCGGTGTGGGCGCACGAGCGACTACCTAAGGCGTAGAGGGTGAGCACGCCAAACAACCTGCCCGCCCAGATCAGCTCGTTCGTCGGACGCGAGCGGCAGTTGGGTGAACTGCGCCGCCTGCTGCGGAAGTCCCGCCTCATCACGCTGACCGGGCCGGGCGGCGCCGGCAAGACTCGGCTCGCGCTTCGCCTTGCGGCAGACGTGCTGGATCGGTATCCAGATGGGGTCTGGCTGGTCGAGCTCGCCGCCATCGGTGATCCACGGCTCCTGGAGCAGACCGTCGCATCTGCCTGCGGTATCGCTGAGAAACCCGGGCATCCGATGATGAATTCGTTGGTGGAAGGCCTTACGGGCCGGCGTGCACTGCTGATTCTGGATGGATGCGAACACCTGGTCGACGCCTGCGCTTGGCTTGCAAGCCTCCTGCTGCGCCGTTGCTCGAAGCTAACACTCGTTTCGACGAGCCGAGAGCCACTCGGCGTGGCGGGTGAGCTCATCTGGCGGACTCCGTCTTTGAGCGTTCCAAGCCTGGATGAGGCCCGTCATCCCGAACTGGTCATGGAGAGCGAGGCGGTCCATCTGTTCGTTGAGCGAGCTCGTTTGAGCCGCCCGGACTTTGAGCTCGACCGGACAACTTCCGAATCGGTGGCGCAGATCTGCACGCGCTTGGAAGGAATGCCTTTGGCGATTGAGCTCGCGGCAAGCCTGGCGCGCATCATGGCTCTCCCCGAAATTGTCGATCGGCTGCGCGACCGGTTCCGGTTGCTCACCGGAGGCAGCCGGACCGCATTGCCGCGACATCAAACACTCCGCCAGGCAGTTGACTGGAGCTACGGCCTTCTCAGCCCGCCCGAGCAAGTAGTCCTGGTCAAACTCGCTATCTTCGCCGGCGGTTTCGACCTGGCCGCGGCGGAGGCAGTTGTGCTTGGCGATCCTGTTGAAGGGTCCGACGTCCTTGCTCTTCTCACTCGACTGGTCGACAAGTCGCTCGTTACAGCCGAGCCAAGCGGACTCGGCACAATGCGCTACCGCTTGCTGGACACCATCCGAGAATATGCGCTCGAGAAGTTCCAGCAGAACGACGAGGCCGCGCTACGCCGGTTGCATGCTGTCTACTTCATCGACCTATGCAGTCAGGCTTCGACCAAACTGCCCTCTCTCGCAATGGGGCATTGGATTCTGCGCCTCGACAGCGATCAGGCGAACATCCGGCTCGCTCTCGACTGGTCCATTGCCGAGCAGCCAGACGACTTCGTGCGGTTGGCCGCGTCGATGACTGCTTACTGGCTGATGCGCGGGCGTTTTGCCGAAAGCCTGGAGTGGCTCAACCAGGCTATCGAGCTGAGCACGTCAAGCCTGGAAGGGAGGGCCGCGGCGCTACTGGGACGGTCCCGCATACGTGTGCGCGTCGTTGACTACGCAGGAGCGCGACGTGACGCCAACGAGTGCTTGCGGATCAGCCGCAGGCTCGGACTCACCATGCTCGTCAGCAGGGCACTGAACGTCCTCGGGGTTCTCAGCGGCATCCAGGGCAACTTGAAGGCGGCGGAGCGCTACTACATAGAGACCGTCGCCGCCGCGGAGCAGGTCGATGACCGCATTTGGATTGCGCGGACCCGCAACAACCTGGCACTCGTCCGATCCGGCCGTGGCGACCATGAAGCCGCCAGGATCGAACTCGAGGAGGTGGTGGCGATACTTGCGGCCGAAGGCGACCCTTACGGCGCGGGCGTGGTCATGGACAGCCTCGGCCAGGTCAGTCTCAAGATGAAGAATTTCACGGCTGCTCGTGATTACTATCTGCCGGCCATAGCCATCTCGAGGGAGTTCGACGATTCAATGAACATTGCCAACTTGGTGGAAGGCCTGGGCCTGGTCGCGCTTGGCGAGGGGGACCCCGCCCGGATGATCCGACTGGCATCTGCAGCCAACGGGCTCCGCGCCGTCCGAGGCGGCTTTCCCGATGGAGACTGGATGAAGTCGGTCGAGGAGGGTTTGGCCGCCGCCCGGGCGATGTTGAGCCGGCAGGCGGCGGAGACCGCATGGCGGCAGGGAGCAGCATTCGACATGCAGGAGGCGATCACACACGCGACCGGGGCCGCGGCTGGACGCGTGAGTGAGCCCGCCTCGCCGCTGACAAGCCGAGAGAAGCAAGTCGCAGCGCTGATCGCCGAAGGTATGACCAACCCAGAGATAGCCACACGCCTCAAAATGGCCGGCCGCACCGCAGACGCTCATGTAGAGCACATCCGCAACAAGCTCGGGCTTCGGAGTCGGTCGCAGATCGCAGTTTGGGCGCACGAGCGTCTAGGTACCGCCTAGGTCCCCAGTAGGGAATCACTCGGTCGTCCTACCGATGCCAGGTTCGCACGGTGACCCCAACCTGCAGATGACCCGATTCAGTCAAGTTGCAGGAGGACATGGAAGAGTCTGAAATGGAACTAACAGACCGACTATTGCGGAGTTTCTACGCGACGGTTACGCCCCTAACGATGCCAATTGCATAAAGGGGGGAAATTCATTTTGGGGATGGTGAACATGAAGATTCCGAAACGGTCGTCATTAGTTGTGGCGCTCTTGATCGCGGTAGTGGTGTCTGGTTTTGGAGTGAGTTCGGCCAGCGCAGCAAGCGGCTGGTATCAAATTAAGAACCCATCGTTCAATCAGTGCATGGACAATTTGGGGAGCAGGACTTCGGCGAGCTTTATCGAGCGCAATTGGTGCTCGAACACAAGCACACAGATGTGGCGCACGATCTTCCAAGAGGGCGATCCTACTCGCCATTGGGATGTAATCCAGAACGAGTTCAGTGGCATGTGCCTGGACGTCTGGCAGGGCAAGTCCTACACGCAATACACACCCATTGTTCAGTACCCATGCAATACGAGTGATCTGGCCGAGAACTTGTACTCGCAGTGGAACCTGCCTCAGCGAATACTCTCCGCCGTCTGTGTGTTGAAGTGCACCGGCGGTTATGGAGTGCCCACGTACTATCTGGTATCAGTCTCGTGGGGCACGGCACTAATCGAAATTACGTATGACACCGGACCGAGCTCCGCACAGGAGTGGATGGGGGCAGGTTTGTAGGAAACTAATTAATTAACAGCTTGCAGCCGCCTAGGTCAACGGACTCTCCAGGCAGCTGCAAGCTTCCTCCAGGGATGAATCAGGCCGACCCACGATCTTCTTCAAGCGGCTCTACGTCCTTTCAGACGGCCAACGACTCGCTGTCTTACTCAGGTTGCCTCGGATACCTCGACGACCCCAACTACTGGAGCATGTCGCAGGGTTGCCATCAGGCGTCTTACTACTTCAAGCTCACCCACCCGGCGGGCTACATCTACTACGGGGCCAGCGTGCTCCCCGCTGACGGGCTGGGCCTGGCCGGAAACACCGGTTGGAGGTCGTTGGGAGGCTGAGGATCTAGACCGGGAACCCCGGTCAGACCGAACAAGGCGGGTCGTGCGAACCCAGGCCACGGGTTCGTGCGACCCCCTACTTGGTAGCGGCGCCCTCACCTAGTGCAGCTTGCGCGGCGGCCAGGCGGGCTACTGGGACTCGGAAGGGGCTGCAAGAGACGTAGTTCAGGCCCAGTTTGTGGCACAGGTGGATCGAGTCCGGGTCTCCCCCATGCTCGCCGCAGATGCCGATCTCCATCTTCGGACGCGTCTTGCGCCCCTCTTTGACCGCGATCTCCATCAGCCGACCGACCCCGTTCTCGTCGATCGTCTCGAACGGGTTCCGCGGCAGGATCTTGTTTTCGAGATACCTGACGATGAAGTGCCGCTCGGCGTCGTCGCGCGAGTAGCCGAATGTCATCTGCGTCAGGTCGTTGGTGCCAAATGAGAAGAATTCCGCGACCGTCGCGATCTCGCCGGCGGTGAGCGCCGCGCGCGGGATCTCGATCATGNNAGCGTGCCGGCCAGCGGGATCATGATCTCCGGCCGCGCATCGACCTTCTTCTTGCGCAGGTTGGCGGCCGCCTCGATGATCGCGCGCACCTGCATGCGCGGGATCTCGGGATACAGGATCGAAAGCCGCACCCCGCGCAGGCCGAGCATCGGGTTCGCCTCGTGCAACTCCTCGACGCGGGCCATGATCTTCTCGAGCTTCTTCAATCGGGCCGGGCTCTTGCCCGTCGCCTTGAGCTCGGTGGTCTCGCGGATCAGTTCTTCCAGGCTCGGCAGGAACTCGTGCAGGGGCGGGTCGATGAGCCGGATGATCACCGGCAGGCCTGCCATCGCCTCGAAGATGCCCTCGAAGTCACCGCGCTGGATGGGCAGCAATTGCGCGAGGTACTTTTCGCGGTCCTCCGTCGTGGTGGCCATGATCATGCTCTGGACGATCGGCAACCTGTTCTGCTCCATGAACATGTGCTCCGTGCGGCACAGGCCCACGCCCTGCGCGCCGTTCTCGCGGGCCTTGATCGCGTCGCGCGGATAGTCCGCGTTCGCCCACACCTGCAGCCGGCGGAACTCATCCGCCCACCGCAGGATGGCGCTTGCGGCACGGTGCTTGTTGAGCGACTGGGCTTCGATCGTCGGCACGATGCCGAGGAACACCTCGCCGGTGGTGCCGTCGATCGTGATCTCGTCGCCCTCTTTGATCGTCTTCCCGCCGGCCGAGAACTCCCGCTTGCGGACGTCAACATCGATCGAGCTCGCGCCCACGATGCAGGGCCGGCCCATCCCGCGCGCGACCAACGCGGCGTGGCTGGCGGTGCCGCCGGTCTGCGTGAGGATGCCCTTGGCCTCGACCATGCCGTGCACGTCGTTGGGGTTGGTCTCGACGCGGACCAGGATCACGGCCTTGCCCTTCTTGCCCCACTCGACCGCGGTATCCGCGTCGAAAACCGCGCCGCCGGAAGCTGCGCCCGGTGACGCCGGCACGCCCTTAGCGAGCGGAGTGATCTTGGCGTTGGGGTCGACGCGGGGGAACAGAAGCTGCTCCAACTGGCGGGGTTCGACGCGCGCGACCGCTTCCTTCTTGGTGATCAGCCGCTCGCCGACCATGTCGACCGCGATGTTCACGGCCGCCTCGCCGGTGCGCTTGGCCGAGCGGGTCTGCAGCATCCAGAGCTTGCCCCGCTCGATGGTGAACTCGAGGTCCTGCACGTCCTGGTAGTGCTTCTCGAGCTTGCGCGCGTACCCCTCGAACTCCGCGTAGACCTTCGGCATGTGGCGTTTCAGCGCCTTGATCGGCTCGGTGTCGCGGACCCCGGCGACCACGTCCTCACCCTGCGCATTGACGAGGTAGTCGCCGTAAAGCTCCTTCTTGCCGGTCATCGGGTTTCGGGTGAAGGCGACGCCCGTGCCGGACGTCCGGCCCATGTTTCCGAACACCATCATCTGCACATTCACAGCGGTGCCCAGGTCGTCCGGGATGCGCTCGAGCCGGCGGTAGGTCTTAGCGCGATCCGTGTTCCACGAGCGGAACACGGCCTCGATCGCCTCGCGCAGCTGCACCACAGGGTCGTCCGGGAAGTTGTGGCCGGTCGCGTCCTTATAAATGGCGAGGTAGCGCGCGACCAGCTTGCGGAGGTAGGGCGCGGTGAGCTCGGGGTCGGTTTTGACCTTGGCTTCCTTCTTGACCTGCTGCAGCGCGTGCTCGAACTTGTCGCCGTCGATTCCCTTCACGGTCTTGCCGAACATCTGGATGAAGCGACGCCGTGCGTCGAGAGCGAAACGCTCGTTTTTCGTGAGCGTGGCGAGGCCCTTGGCGGTCTGCTCGTTGAGGCCGAGGTTGAGGACCGTGTCCATCATTCCCGGCATCGAGAACTTGGCGCCGGAGCGGACGCTGACGAGCAGAGGGTCCTTCGCGTCGCCGAATCGCCTTCCAGCCTTCCGCTCGAGGGTCTTGAGGTTGGCGAGAACCTGGTCCCACAGCCCTTCGGGGAGCTTGCGGCCGCGGGCGTAGTACTCGCGACAGGCCTCGGTGGTGAGGGTGAAGCCGGGCGGGACGGGCATGCCCGCACGCGTCATCTCGGCCGCGCCCGCGCCCTTTCCTCCGAGGAGGTCGCGCATTTTGGCCGATCCCTCGCTGAACTGATAGATCCATTTGCGCGCGGCCATCATCAGTCCAATAGTTTGGCGGATTCCATCGCCTCCCACCCCGACCCTCCCCCTCGCGAGGGAGGGAGGATGCCGGCTCCCCACCCCCTGGCGGGGGAGGGAGATAGTCTTTTGGGGCGATGGACGACCTTGGCACGGCGACCGAAAACCAGGTGATCCTGGCCTGGCTGCAGGCCGAAATCGAGTCCGTTTCGTTCCAGCAGTACCTCGCGGGCGAGCCGCCCAACCCGGTCTATCTGGCCCAGGCTTTGAGGGCCGCGCGCTCGCCGAACCTGCGCGATGCGGACCAGAACGAGCTGCGGCGCAAGATCGTCGTGAGGACGCACGGTTTCGGGCTCGGCATCAAGAGCTTCGAGGGACTCGCCAACGACATCCAGTGGCGGCGGGCGCGATTGAGCAGCCATGAGGTCGGCGAGCTGCTCTATGCGAGCGGGCATCCCGCGTGGTCGGCGCTGGCGCCCGTGACACGCAAGGTGGCGGAGGGCGCCTCCAACGTGGGACATGTTTTCACCGGCGACCAGACCAACATGCTGGTCCTGGCGCTTGCGCTCCGAATCGCCGACTCTCACCCAATGCCCGTGCTGCCCGAGATCATCTGCCTCAGGCGCCCGGACGGCAACCTCGTGATCATGGAAGGGCACACGCGCGCCACCGTGATCATGCTCGAGGCGCACCGGATCCCGCAGGTGACCGTCTACGTCGGCGCCTCGCCGAGCGTCGCGAGCTGGGCTTATCTGTAGCTAGGCTCGAGGCGAGATGAGCATCAGGGCCGCGGGGCCGAGCAGCGCGATCCACAGCAGGCAGAGACCTATGACGGTAAGCGCGACGGCGATGCCCACCTTCAACAGGCCCCGCTGGTCCATGGCCGTCAATCTAGCACCGCACCGGCGATAATCCGCGCCGGGGGTGGAACTACGTCCGACCGGTATCGCGAGGGAGTTGAGACATGACAAGGCCACGCAAGATCGCCCGCTACGGGTGGATTCCCGACCAGCCCGACCAGCGGGACCACATGTACGCCGCCCCGGCCCTGTTCCTGACCGCGCTGCCAAACCGCGCCGACCTGCGCCGGCGGTGTCCGGCGGTCTACAACCAGGGACAGCTAGGCAGCTGCACCGCCAATGCGATCGGTGGTGCGATCGAGTTCGACCGCCTGAAGCAGAAGCTGTCCGATTTCGTGCCCTCGCGCCTTTTCATCTACTACAACGAGCGGGTCATCGAGGGGACGGTGCGGTCCGACAGCGGCGCCCAGATCCGTGATGGCATCAAGTCGGTCGCGAGCATGGGCGTGTGCCCCGAGCCCGAGTGGCCGTATCGCATCGCGAAGTTCGCGAGCAAGCCGCCGGCGCGGGCCTACAACGATGCGAAGCTCGATCGCGCGGTTTCGTACCAGAGCGTCGTGCAGGACATCAACCAGATGAAAGGCTGCCTCGCGTCGGGCTATCCGTTCGTTTTCGGGTTCACCGTGTACCAGAGCTTCGAGAGCCAGACCGTCGCCCGCACCGGGCACGCGCCGATGCCAGGTTGGGGCGAGCGGCCGGTGGGCGGGCACGCTGTGATGGCGGTGGGCTACGACGACGCGAACCAGTGGTTCATCGTGCGCAACTCATGGGGCGCCGCCTGGGGCATGAAGGGCTACTTCACGCTCCCCTACTCGTACCTGATCCAGCCCGCGCTGTCGTCGGACTTCTGGACGATCCGTCTGGTGAGCCAGTAGCGAAAGCCCGCCGGAGCCCCGGCAAGCGGATCGGAAAGGAGCTCGCTTGGGGGTGGAGCGAAGGCCTCCCGAATGTGGGGGAAGGGTGTGGAAGGAGGCCTTGCTCCGTTGTGGTTTGCTATCGATCTAAACGGTTTTGGGGGTAAAACCTTGCGGACCCTTAGGGACCCCCCCACTCGGACCCTCCGCGCAAAGCGGCGATGAGGAGGGAAACAACCGGCGGCGTGGTCCGTTTAGCATCCTCCGAAGTGACCGGACTCCTGACTGACCTGTACGAGTTGAACATGGCGGCCAGCTACTGGCGCCGCGGCATGAACGACCCGGCGACGTTCAGCCTCTTCGTGCGAAGGCTACCCCCAACGCGAGGGTTCTTGGTTGCCGCGGGCATCGAATCCTGCCTGGACTTCTTGCAGGAACTGCGGTTCGATGAAGAGGATCTCCGCTATCTGCACGAGACCCTCGGGTTCACAACTCGCGACCTGGAGTCATTTCGCCGGTTCCGCTTCACAGGCGATGTCTGGGCTGTTCCGGAAGGCCGGGTCGCCCTCGCGGGAGAACCTCTCGTTGAAGTGACGGCGCCGCTACCCGAGGCGCAGCTCATCGAGACCGTCCTGCTCAACCAGGTGACTTTCGAGACCACGATCGCCAGCAAGGCGGCCCGGTGCGTGATCGCAGGAGCCGGGCGCGACCTGGTCGACTTCGCATTCAGGCGCACTCAGGGGATCGAAGCCGGACTCGACGTGGCGCGAGTCTCCGCGATGGTCGGTTTCGCCGGCACGAGCAACGTGGAGGCGGCCCGGCGCTATGGCCTGGCCGCTACCGGGACTATGGCGCATTCGTACATCGAGGCCTTTCCTAACGAGCTCGATGCTTTTCGTGCCTTCGCACAGGACTTTCCCGAGCGCGCAACTTTTCTCGTAGACACCTACGACACCATTCGGGGCGTAGAACGTGCCATTGCCGTCATCAAGGAGCTCGGCCTGCAGAACGAACTAGGAATCCGCCTCGACAGTGGGAACCTTGGCCAACTCGCGAGGCAGAGCCGGCGCCTGCTCGACCGGTCTGGTCTCTCGCACGTTCGCATCCTCGCCAGCGGCGGGCTCGACGAGCTCCAGATCGACGACCTGGTGCGCAGTGGCGCACCGATCGACGCTTTTGGCGTTGGCACGAGGATGGGTGTCTCAGCCGACTATCCATACCTCGACACGGCGTACAAGCTCGTTTGCTATGGGGAGCGGCCCGTCATGAAACTCTCGCCAGGCAAGGTCACGGCCCCCGGACGCACGCAGGTGTTCAGGCGGTCTAGGCCATTCAGCGACGTAGTCGCTCTGTACGACGAGGCCATCCCGGCCGGCCGCGAGCGCCTGCTGGAGCCATTGATGACAAAGGGACGCCGAACCGGCCGCCGTCCCTCCTTGGCAGAGTCGCGGGATCGTTTCCAGGCGGACCTCGCCCATCTGCCCGACTCGGCGCGCGACCTGCGATCGCCGAAGGCACCTCAAGTGCGGTCCAGCCCCGCCCTTCGGCGTATGTCGGCCGATACTAAACGAGGACTGACTCAGTAGCGGATATAGAGGACCGGCATCGGCCGCCGCTCCACCCCGTTCCCCGCCAAAACGAGGCGAGGCCTCGGTCAGACCTCTTCGCGGTACTGTCGCTTGCCGGTCGCGGGATCCTCGTAGACGCGCGTCATCTTCCCCGTGGTCGGATCCTTGAACACTTCGGTGGTGGGCTTGAAGTTGCCTTGAGTCCCTCCGCGATAGCGCCGATCCCAGATGAAGTAGCCGATGACCGCGAAGACGATCACGATCGCCAGGATCACGAGCTGGGCCAGCGGGCCCAACATCTCAGGCGCTCCGCTCGACGACTGCGGCCGTGCCATAGGCGACCACCTCAGTCATCGTCTGGCCCATCTCCGATGAGTCGAACCGCATCATCACGACCGCGTTCGCACCCATCGCCCGAGCGTTCTCGACCATGCGGTCCACCGCGTGGCGGCGGGTGTCCTCGACGAGGCGCGTGTACTCGACGATCTCGCCACCACCGAGAGCCCGCAGCCCGGCCATGATGTTTCCGCCGAGGCCCCGGCTGCGCACGACGACGCCGAACACCTGGCCAAGGGCCTGCTTCACCTCGTAGCCGGCGGGGCGCTCTGTCGTCGTGACGAGGACAGGGGCCATGGCCTGTTGAGACATTGCTTTTCACCTCAAATCCGAGTTGCCGGGGCTCGAGTCAGATGGTAGGCGCTACGAAGCCGGTTGAATCGCGCGCCTAGAATCGCCCGGCATGGAGGGTCCGTGGACGCGGAACGAAACGAGTGCGTCGGGCCAGGTGTTCGAGTTCCGGCTGTGGGCTTTGCTAACCGAACAGTCGCGGGGGCAGCTCCATGTCTTCCTACCCGTGACCGACCGAGGCATCGATGCTTTGGCGCACCGGCTGCCGGACGGGACGTACTTCCGAGTGCAGGCAAAGGCGCGATCGAGCCTGGTCGATGGCGAGGTGCATCTGGTCGTGTGGGCGTCGGCGCTCCTGGACGACGAAGCATTGATCGTGTCCGGGCTCGTGGTGGAGGGTGGATTAGGCCCGACGATGCTTGTCGTTCCAGTTCGGGAGTTCAAGCGCCTTGCAGACCTGAGCTCGGCCGACGGCGCTCCTGTTTACTCAATGGGGTTCGGGATGCAGCCGCGCTCGAACAGCCGGTGGCTGCCATGGCTGGTGCCGGCCGAGAGTTTGGTGGAGCGGTTCGGCATCGGTCCGGCCGCACCGGCGGTGGCGAAAGTTGGGGAGCCGCGACCGACGTGGCGGAGCGACACCGGATTCCTCGGCGAGGCCGAGACGGTGCGGCTACTTGCTGAGGATTCGGGCCTGAACCTATTTCGGCCTTTCCCAGACCTTGAGACATCAGAGGTCGGGGTCCTGCACCTCGAAAGCCGGCGAGTGTTGGGAATTCAGGTCAAGACTGTTGGGGTCGACCGAGCCCATCCGTATCCGACCGTGAACGTCCTGGCATCGAGCTTCCGGCCCTCGCCGGCTACCTACATCGTGGTGCTGGCCTGGCTCAGGGGGGAGGCGAGGTTCCACGAGGAATGCCTGCTGATTCCTTCGGACGAGTTGCACCTGATTGCCCAGCCGAAGGTGTCACACGGGCACTTCGAGTTCGACTGGCACCCGGGCTCTAAGGCCGAGAGTCACTTGAACGCATACCGGTGGAACCTAGACCAGCTGCGCAACCGGGTCTCGAGCCTCGTGGGGTAAAGCGACACTCGCATGTGCTTCTAGCATCCCGGTCACTGTGTCAAGGCGAGAATTGAGCTCTTGGAGCAGTTCCGTCTGTAGGTCGAGGGTTGTCCTCAGGTCGGCGACTTCATTGCGCTGCGGCAGCAATTTCGCGGTCAATTGAGCCGATGCGAAGCCCAACAAGCCGATGCCTAAGAAAATCAGAACGCCGGTTAGGACTTTGCCCTCCGGCGTAACTGGAGTGACGTCGCCATATCCCACCGTGCTCGCAGTGACGAACGCAAAGTACATGGCGTCAGCGAAAGTTTTGACATGTGGATTGACGCCACCTTCCAGCTCGTAATAGCCGTACGAAGCTGCAAGCCACACGATGATCAGGACAGGCGCGAGAACCCACAGGCCGGCTCCACCGGGTAGTCGATCACTCGCGGAAGCACCAACGCCATACGCTCGCGCGGTTGCGCCGAGTCTCACAAAGCCGACCAGACGGACCAACCTAAGGGCACGGAAAGGGCCGACCACCGGTATGCACGTGACTATGTCGAGCCAGTGCTTCCGGAGGTAGCCCCTGCGTGAAGGTGAGTCGTACAGCCTGAAACCGAATTCGAGGATGAAGACGCCCGCCAGGACTTCCACCCCACTGGTGACGAGTCCCGAAGATCCCTGGTCCTGGAGAAATGCCAGAACCACATAAATAACAGTCAGGCCCGCTGTAAACAGCTCCCACGCCAGGGCATGGCGCCCAACAAATGCAGTTACTCGGCCATTGGTCCATTGACGGACAGGTCCCACGTCAAGGCGCATCTGCTCGATGCTCAACCGCGTGTCGCTATGTACAAAAGAGTTCCGAAAGCCCCCAAATTGTTGCCCAAAAGTTAAGTCAGCAGGATTGCTTTGCTTAACGCATAGTAGGGCAGGACCGGCCGCTTTAGGCGGAACGGACTGAAGGGAAGGGGTGCGTGGACCAGAGCGGTCAGATTTCGCCAGATGGAAAGTGGTTTTGGGACGGCCGGAGCTGGCTGTCCACCTTATCTCCAGACGGTAAGTGGAGATGGGACGGGAGCAGCTGGGTGGCAGCGACCGTGGTGCCGGTCCGTAAGCCGTGGGCGGCGGGAATCTGGTGGATTCCCGGGCTTAGGACCGGGGCGGCGTGGAAATTGCCGGTCATAGCAGTCGGCTTTCTACTTCTCCTCGCAGGAATCGGCTCAGTCGCATCGCAACCACCTTCTACGTCCGCCAGCCAAGGCGTTGCTCAAACACGGCCGTCCGCATCGCCGTCGGCGCCAACCGAGGCCGTCTCTTCACCTTCGATTGCGGCGCAAAGCCCTTCGCCCAAACCGTCTTCCGTTCCGTCACCCACCCCAAAGGCCTCGCCTTCAGCTTCGCCAAAGCCAGTTGCCTCTCCGGTGGCGCCGCCTCCGCCGCCGCCTCCACCCCCGCCACCATCCACCTGCGGGGCGCCAGCGAATCCGTGGGGCTACAACTTCTGCGGCGGAGGTCTGATCCATAGCCCGCCAGGCAACTTTTGCTCCTACTTCAACTGCATCGCGAGTTTTTGGAAGAGCACACTCGGATACGTCGATGAATGCAAAGACGGAACGTACAGCCACTCAGGTGGCCGGCAAGGCGCCTGCTCATAC
This sequence comes from Candidatus Dormiibacterota bacterium, assembly GCA_003151935.1. Taxonomy (GTDB): domain Bacteria; phylum Chloroflexota; class Dormibacteria; order Dormibacterales; family Dormibacteraceae; genus Palsa-870. The sequence goes on from PLYZ01000083.1 coordinate 51,875, forward strand.
CACGGCGGCGAGCTTAGGCCGCTTTACTCGTGATGTCGGCACGGCGAAAGTGAGTACCGTCTCGCCGGACAAATCGGCGACCGTCACTCCATCGGTCGTCGCGACAGAGGGTGGCCTGGTCACCCTGCAGGCCCTCGTAGACCTCCGAGCCCGCCTGTCGGCGCTACAGCAGCAGGCCGCCGATAAATCCAACCAAGCCGCATCCCTTCGATCCCTGGCCGACGATCGCTGGCGTCAGCTCGGCGCTGTGCTTCTGGCTTCAGTGGGTCGGTGGTCACCAGATCCGCAACTCACCGATCTGGTTCACCAAGCCGAGGCTTTGAAACAAAAGCTCGACGCGGACGACTCTGAATTGAACGAAATTCACGGTCAAGAGCGGAAAGGAGTTAGCGGCGTGTTTGGCAGGATTGGGGATTGGAACAAGGGCCGAGGTATTGGGGCCGAGAGGATCAGCCTCGAGGCTCAGCTCAACCCCGCCCTCGTTCAGATCGGCCGTCAAGCGGTAGGGGCGATGCTTCCCGAGGCCGACACCATTCGGGCGCAGGCGGTTGCAGCGGAGAAGGAGACCGCCGACCTCAGCTCCGAAGCCGCGGACGCAGAAACTACGGCGAGTGCGGTAAACGAAGAAATCCAGCGGCGTTCGGATTCCGAGCGCGAGCAAGGTTTTGACGCTCCATACCTGGCTGCGAACCTCAAAGCGCATGGACCCACTCCGATTGAGAGTCCGTTGATTATGAAAAAAGGCGAGCAAGCCTGCCTCGCAGTTCCCGCGACGTTGGCACGACAGCAGACCCGGAGGCAATGGGTCGGCGGCAGCCAGGGCTTCAGCTTTCCGATTGGGCACACGGGCATTCGTTATCGCGTCGGTTCCTTCCACGGTCATCCAATCGAGCAGCAATCTCTTGGCAAGCTGGACGCCGGCACACTGGTGGTAACCAATCAGCGCATCGCCTTCATCGGCAAGGTGAAATCGACGAGCACCCCTTTTGCGAAGCTGCTGCACGTCGAGTGCTACTCCGATGCGGTGGCGGTGTTCCAGGAAGGCCGCGAGAACCCCGACTTCTACCTGACGGCACAACCGAAATATGCGCTGTTCATGATCAATTGGTACCTAAATCAAGCCGCCTAGCCGCACGTTGGAATCAATTCAGCCTGGTCGGCAACCACACTGCAAATTCGAAGGAGATAACGCGATGGAGACCGGCGGAGAAGTCCCGGACGTTGAACCACAACAGAGGATTCCAGTCGAAGTTGGCGTGACGGAAGAGCTAAAGGCGGTCAGACCTCGAACTGTGCGACCGCAATGGGAGTCCAACGGTAAGGATCGTCTACGCAAGATTGTCCGACGGGTAGCAAAACCTTTGGGCGAAGCGATTAGCCGGGACGCCAACGAGGCGGACACGCGGATGCTGATAACCGACATTCTGAGAGAAGGCCTCGGATATTCGGACTACGGAGATCTAAGCGCGGAGCATCCGGTGCGTGGTGAGTTCGCTGACTACGGGTTACGAATTGACCAGCAGCTAGTTGCGTTCGTCGAGATGAAGCGAGCGACTACTAAGCTAGGGCTGCGGCACCTTCGCCAAGTTGAACTCTATGCGATGCACGAGGGCGTTGAATGGGTCGTCCTTACGAACGGCGCAGATTGGCAGGTGTATCACCTGACTGCGGGCATGCCGATTGTTGTCGACCTCGCATTCAATATCAATTTGGTCGATGAAAAGCTGAGTCCGGCTCAAAAGGTCGACAAACTCTTCTATCTCTCAAAGGAGTCAATGAGGCGGCGGCAGATTGACGAGCTGTGGCGCATGCAGGCGGCCACATCGCCTCGACAGCTTGGGGCTTCTCTGCTGTCCAAGCCAGTATTGGTAGCGCTTCACCGGGAAGTGTGGCGACGAACGCGCGAGCGGGTCGATGAGAAAGAACTGGCTAAGTTACTTCGAGACACTGTATTGCGGCCAGAAGCCTTGGGCTAGGCGACGACTCCGTTCCGATGACTCTATCGACTGATCTAGCCATGCCGACGCAGAACGTGCCGTTGACGGGAACCGGCGTTTAGCGCAGCTCCTGCCGGCCGGTCAGGGTTTCCAGGCGATCGGACAGATCGACGATCTTGAGCCGCTCCTGCTCGGTCGAGTCGCGCCGGATCGTCACCGCCGGTCGGCCAGGTATCGAAGTCGATCGTGCTCGCCTTAGCGGCAGCAGCGCCGGCCGATGTCCCGGCCCCCTCGTCCGGGCTGGGGCTACGCACTTGACCGAGGTCCAAGCAATCGCGATCTACTGGGCATCATCAAGGTGGCGGCCCTGCCCCTGACTTCCCCTGGACGAGAGCCAGGGAGCGAGCGATGAGGGGTAGATCTTGGGTTACAGGCGTAGCCGTGACTATGTCGAACTCTGAAGCGCGATGCGCGTAATCTCGCGCCTTCTCGACGGCCGGAACTCTGAGTGCGCACCAAGCGGCATTCAATAGCATCAAAGCAAGGTAGTCCGCGGCTGATTCCAGGTCGACCGGAAATAGGTGATCCTCCTGTATACCGAACAGAATTGATTGGCCGGTAAATGGCCGCGCTTTAAAGCAACGTTCGAACCGCGCCAGGGCCAATGTGAAATTGCTGAGGAGGTAGTCACAACAGGCAATGTTCGCATCGAGAAGTTCGGAACGGTCGAATTCGAGACGGCCAGCTTCCAGGAACTGTTCGCGAGCCTCTGCGGCCTTGCCTTGCGAGAGTTGGATGAACGCAAGATTGTTGCGAGCCGCCGCAAGGTCAGGGCGGTGCTTAATTATCTCTCGGAAGATTTCCTCGGCCCCGACTCCATCGCCCGCCGAGAATGCATCGACGCCCTCTTGAAGCCGGTCCCCCCATTCAGCCTCCCGTACGCCAGCAGCCGCACCTGACAAGCGCACTTGAAAGGTCAGCTCGGCGATTTGCCCGTCATCTACCAGCAAAATCAGCGAATGCTCACCCTCTTGAGAAAACGGAACTTCTTCCATGTGATAGACAAACTGGAGAAGGGTCGGCTCGGGGTCGTCCACTTCCGGTGGCCTGTAACGCAATGAATATGGCTTGACGAAAGCGCGGCTGCCTGGACCACTCGAGTGAATCTCAACCAGGTGCGAACTCTGAATGTCATCTGCAGCAAATTCGATTCTCACACCCAACGAGAGGTGCGAATACTCGGACGGCAATGAGGAGAGGTCGATTGTTCGTAGGAAGCCGCCGGTGACGTAGAACTTGCCATCCTGGTGGGCCTTTGCGTAGTCCGCGAGGAAGAAGACAGTTGCTTTCATGCCTACTCGCCTTCTACCTCGCGATCGGCGGTCATGTAGTCGATGAAGTCTTGGCGCATCGCGTCTCTAACGTCGGGATGCATCGACAAGTACCTGTCCTTGATATGTATGCCATCCTCCATCAAGAGGCATTGAAGCCTGATGGTTGTCAGACTTCCAAAATCCACGTAGCACTCCTCTAAGACAGGGTGGTCATTTTGGGGTGCCAAGTAAAACGCCCGATACTCGTTGCGATTTCGCATGTTCTCGATAGCGTCGGCGGATTGGCTCCTGTCCATGAGCCGGATTCGAGCGAATGTGAGCAATACTCTCTGTCGAGGCTTGTCTAATTCGCAGTCCTGAGTTAAGAGCACAGCCGCACCGCGTGTAGCGTGCGCAAGTATGTCCTCGCCTGCCGTAGCCCAGTCCAGCGGTGGCCGCACTTGGTCTTGTGCGTCCTCTTGAACCATCCTGTGAAGCACTCCACTCGGGTTTGCGCGAAGCCAGTCAGCCACTGCCTTTGGCGGAGAGCCAGTAGGTGGCCTCAACGCGTGTAGCGGTCGACTCCTGACCACGAACGCAGGCATTTTTTGGAAGATGTCCCCTTGCTGCGCCTGAATGCAGGGCGTCTCATCCTTGCGCAACGGGATGTCAACAGGCGGCACATACCATGGTTCCCCCGCCATCCGCGGCGGTGGCTTCCGTGGAGGCCGAACCTTCAACTAGGAGTTAGAAAAGTTCGTCGTAGAAGCCCGCAGACTCGGTTGGCAGTTTTGGTCGCGAGCGGAACTGGGTCGCGCGCGATGCATAGTACTTTGCGTACTCGTCAAGTCGGTCGACTGACTCTAAGCCGTTGGTTCCGTCGTAGGCTGTGGACCCGAGAATGTCTACATAGCCCTGAACCCGGGGATCGAGCTGCACAGCGCAGTAAGGCTCTCGAACTCGGGTCATCGTTGCCATGAAACACACTCCATTTGATCGGATATTACCCACTCTGGGCTAAGACGAACCGGGTGGGACCACGTCTGTCGGTGCCCGTCTGAAATCATATTAGTTTGATTCAACGGCAAATCTGCATCTATCTGGCACTTGAGTCTTGACCCTAGCTTTATAACGCCGGTATAAGGATAGGTACCTGGCGTAGTGGCAGGACTTCTGAAAATGGTGCAGAGGTCACCCATGCTCGGAAACCCGCAGGGCCAGCTGGGCGTGAACTTCGGCAATCGGTACTCTTTCTTGAAGCGTTGAGTCTCGTTGGCGGATTGTCACTGCCTCGTCGTTGAGGGTTTCGAAGTCGATCGTGACGCAGAAGGGGGTGCCGATTTCGTCCTGGCGGCGGTAGCGCCGGCCGATGTTGCCGCCCGTCTGGTCGTACTCCACGCGGAACTCGCCTCGGAGCGACTTCATAACCTCCTGCGCCGGCCCGGTGAGCTCCGGCTTCTTCGATAGGGGGACCACCGCCACTTGCACGGGCGCCACGTTCGGGTGCAGGTGCAGCACCACGCGCGGCTCGTTGTTGACGACGTCCTCGTCGTATGCGTCCAGCAGCAGGGTGATGAAGATCCTCTCCACGCTCACCGCCGGCTCGATCACCCACGGCAGATAGCGCTCGTTGGTTTCGGGGTCCAGATAGCTCAGGTCGACCTTTGACTTCTCCTGGTGGACGCGGAGGTCGAAGTCGGTGCGGTCGGCCACCCCTTCCAGCTCGCCCCAGCCGAAGGGGAATTCGTATTCGATGTCGGTCGTCTGCTTCGAGTAGTGCGACAGGCCCACCTTCGGGTGGTCGTACATGCGCAGGCGGTCGGGCTTGATGCCCAGCACGTCCGTGTACCAGCGCATGCGCTCCTTCCGCCAGTAGTCGAACCACTCGTCGTCCGAGTCCGGCTTGACGAAGAACTCCATTTCCATCAGCTCGAACTCGCGCACTCTGAAAACAAAGTTGCCTGGCGTGATCTCGTTGCGGAACGCCTTGCCCTGCTGCGCGATACCGAATGGGACTCGCACACGCGACGAGTTAAGAACGTTCTTGAAGTCCACGAACATTCCCTGGGCTGTCTCGGGCCGCAGGTAGACCTCCGATGAGGAGTCCTCGACTGGGCCCACGTGAGTTTTGAACATGAGGTTGAACATGCGGGCTTCGTCGAGAGGTCCCCCACACTCCGGGCACTTGTCGCCTTTGACGTGGTCGGCCCGCCAGCGCTTCTTGCACTCACCAAGGCACTGGCGCAGGGGGTCGACGAAGTTGGTCAGGTGGCCGGAGGCGGCCCATACCTCGGACGGCATGATCTGGGTTGATTCGAGGCCGACGACGTCGCCCCGGAGCTCGACCATGTGGCGCCACCACAGATCTCGGATCGCCCGCTTCAGCGCGACTCCGTACGGGCCGAAGTCGTAGAACCCCGACAGGCCGCCGTAGATCTCGCTGGACGGGTAGATGAAGCCTCTTCGCTTCGTGAGGGCGACGACCTTCTCCATAAGCTGCTCGCGAGGGACTGTCAAGGCTCGGAACGCCCCACCCGGGCGCCGCGAGCGGCGCCCGACCTCCCCACATGGTGGGGAGGTGAATTTAGCGTCAACTTCCCCGCGCGGTGGGGAGGTGAACAGCTCCCAGCCCTCATCCTTCTTTTAGGACTGCGAGGATGTTGCCTGCTGGGTCTTTGAACCAGGCGATGTCTGGGCCTCGGTCGTGGGCGATGCCTCGGGCAATGCCTTTCTCGTCGGTCAGGCCTGCGTAGTGCTCGAACACGACGCCCTTGCCCTGCAGCTCGCTGACGGCTTTGTCGATGTCGTCGACTCGGAAGTTGAGCATGGTGTAGGTCGCCGGTTCGTGATTCGGTTTCGGGTAAGCCAATATGCCGTTGCCGATCTTCAACCGCACTCCGGCGGGGATCTCCTCGAACGCCACGCCAAGCGTTTCGCCGTAGAACTTCTTGGCCGCGTCAAGGTCGTTAACCGAAAAACCGCTGAACGCGTTCGCTTCACTGATCATGTTCATACCCCTCTCATCTGGTGCAGGAATGCTAGCGATTTCAGGCGCCGGTCCAGGTGGTGCTCGAGCTGCGTGGTCAGCACTCCTTCGATCGAGCTCATCAAAGCCAGGTCAAGCTTGAGGCGCCGGTAGGTCTCCAGGTCGCCCGCGGCCATCAGGCGCAGCACCTTGATCGCCGCCAGCGGAACCAGCGACATCGACGGCAGCGCGCACTGGTCGCACAGGAATCCGCCCGCCTCTGCGCTGAATGCCGCAGGCCGCGCGGTCAGTGGCCGGTCGCACGTCGCGCATGCCGCCAGCTGGGGTGCGTAGCCCAACAGATCGAGCGCGGCCATCATGAAATAGGCAGAGGCGCGGCGCGGATCCGTTTCGCGCGCCAGCTCGTCCAGCGCCATCACCGCGAGCTCGTACACGCCGTCGACGGGGTGGCGGTCCTCGCACACCCGCTCCGCCAGCTCCGCGATGAGCGCAGCGTGCGACATGACCTCCACGTCACCCGCGATCCGCAGGCCCGGCATGCGCTGCACCTGTGCCACCACGTCCAGGTCGCCGCGCCCCTTCGCCAGCAAAACGTCCACGTGGCCGTACAGCTCCAGCGATGGGCCAAGCTTCGATTCGGGGCGGCGCACCCCTTTCGCGATCGCGCCGACCTTGCCGTGCGTCCGGGTCAGCAGCGTGAAGATCCGGTCGGCCTCTCCATAGTCGAGCTTGCGCAGCACGACCGCCCGGTCACGATAGGTGGCCAGTCTCGTTCTCCATTGAAGGCCGTGCTGCACTGCCGGCATCGGGATGCGCCACGCTCGAGGAGTTGAATTCGTCGGTCGGCCACGGATTGTCGGCGGTGAGCCGGACCGACTCGATGCGCCGGCCCTTCACCTTCTCCACCATCCACTGCGCCCGGCCGCCCCGGAAGGTGTCGCCCGGTGTGGCGATCTTGCCGAGCACTGAATGGACGTACCCGCCGACCGAGTCGTAGTCGCCCGACTCCTCGATCGCCAGCCCGAGCCGTGAGTTGAGCTCCTCCAACGGGAAACCGGCGTCGACGCGCGCCTCGTGGTCGTTGAGGATGATGAGCTGGTCCTCCTCCGCCGAGTCGTACTCGTCGCGGATCTCGCCGACGATCTCCTCGAGCAGGTCCTCGAGCGTGACCACGCCGGCGGTGCCGCCGTACTCGTCGACCACGATCATCATGTGGACCTTCTTGGTGCGCATGTCGTGCAGGAGCTCGTCGACCTTCTTCTGCTCGGGGGTGAACTCGATATGCCGCAGCAGCTTGTCCATGTCGAACTTCTGGGTTGGCGAAAGCGTGTAGAAGAGGAGCAGGTCCTTGGTATGGATGAGGCCGACCACGTGGTCGATGTCGCCTTCGAACACCGGCATCCTGGTGTGGCGGTGCTCCTTGAAGAGCCTGACGACGGCGCGCAGCTCAGCGTGCCGGTCCACGGCCACGATGTCCGTGCGCGGGACCATGATCTCGCGCACCGTCTTGTCGCCGATCTCGATGATCCCGTGGATCATCTGGTGCTCCTGCTCCTCGATCACCCCCTGCTCCTCCGAGACGTGAAGCAGGCTGATGAGCTCTTCCTCAGTGAGGTACGGGGCCCGGGCGGCGCGGCCGCCGGTGATGCCGCGCGAGATGAGCGTGACCGCCCACAGGATCGGGCCGAGGAAGCTCGCGAGCCGGTCGACCGGGCCCGCGGCCGCCAGCGCGACGCGCTCGGCGTGCGCGATCGCCAGCGTCTTGGGCGTCACCTCGGCGGCGATGAGCAGGATCACCGAGAGCACGAAAGAGACCAGAAGCGTGAGCCCCAGGCGCCATCCTGAGGGCACGCCCAAGCCCGTGAATACGTCGTCGCTGAGGAGGGCGGTCGAGGTCGAAGCGACGATGAGCGCCAGGGTGTTGACGAAGAGAACGGTCGAGAGGAACCGGTTCGGATCCGAGCGCAGCCTCTGAAGGATGCCGGCGGCCTGGCTGCCTTGCTCAGCGAGGAAGCGGACGCGAAGGCGGCCGACAGAGGTGAGCGCCGTCTCCGTACCGCTGGCCAGCGCGGCGACGAAAAAGCACACGACCAGCACGATGACCTCGATCCATTCCTGCCCTGTCATGACGAGCGGACTATCTGAAGAGCTCGCTGACGCTCCGGTTTTCGTGAACCCGGATGATCGCCTCGGCGAGCAAAGGCGCGACGGAAAGGATCTTGAGGGGCGGCCCCAGCTTCTCAGGAGAGATCGGCACCGAATCGGTCACGATCACCTCTTCGACGTTGGCCTTCTTTAGACGGTCGACCGCGTCGCCGGTCAGGACCGGGTGCGTGGCTGCGATGAGGACCCGGCCGGCGCCCTGGCTGTGCAGCGACTGGACCAGCTTGGAGATCGTGCCTCCGGTGGTGATGATGTCCTCGACCACCACGCAGTCGCGACCCTTCACGTCACCTGACACCGCGATCATCTCCACCTCGTCATCGCCCGAGCGGCGCTTGTAGCCGAACGCGATCGGCGCGTTGAGGTCGTTCGCCACCGCCTCGGCTCGCCGGCCGCCGCCGGCGTCGGGCGCGACGATCGTGATGTGGTGCAGGTCGCGGGTCTTCAGGTAGTCGGCGATGATCCGGTGCGGCGAGAGGTGGTCGGTCGGCACGTCGAAGAAGCCCTCTATGGCTTCGGCGTGGAGGTCGAGCAGGAGGAGGCGGTCGGCGCCCGCGAGCGTGATGAAGTTCGCGACCAGCTTCGCGGAGATCGGTTCGCGGGGCTGCGTCTTGCGCTCCTTGCGGGCGTAGCCGTAGTAGGGGATCACCGCGGTGACGCGGCCGGCCGAGGCGCGGCGCAGGGCGTCGAGGATGATGAACAGCTCCATCAGGTGCTCGTTCACGGGGGGCGAGGTGGGCTGGATCACGAACACGTCGTGCCCGCGCATCGAGTCCTCGATCTTGACGTTGATCTCGCCGTCGGGGAAGTGGCGCAGGCGGGGATCGGTGAGCGGCACGCCGAGCTTGTCCGAGATGCGCTGGGACAGCTCGGGGTTGGCCGAGCCGCCGATGAGCTTGAGAGCGCCCCAAGGGGACGCCTCCTCCCCGGTGAACTCGACCGCTGTTGTCAGTCTGCCTATCACTTTATTCTGCCCATCACGTTCAGTCTTCTTTCTCGCCCCTCTCCCTAGAGGGGATCCGTTTAATCACCCTAGCGGGAACGCCCACTACTGTCGCGCCATCCGGCACGTCTTTTGTGACGACCGAACCGGCCCCGGTGCGCGAACCTTTACCAAGTTTGACCGGAGCGACCAGCATCGTGTCCACGCCGACGAAGGCACCATCGCCGATCTTGGTCCGGTTCTTGTTTGTTCCATCGAAGTTGGCCGTGATGGTACCGGCACCGATGTTGGCGTCCTCGCCGAGATCGGTGTCGCCGAGGTAGGAGACGTGCGGCACCTTGCTGCCCCTCCCCACCCTCGTGCGCACGAGCTCGGCGAAGCTGCCGATGTGGACGTCGTCGGCGATCTCGGTCCCCGGGCGCAGCTTGACGAAGGGTCCGCAGTCCGACCGGTCGCCGATCCTCGCGTCTTCTATATGCGCGTGCGGGCCGATGCGGCAGTCGGAGCCGATGCTGGTGTGCGCCTTGAGCACCGTGAAGGGTTCGATGACAGTGTCCTGGCCGATGGTGACGGTGGCTTCCACGAAGGTGGATTTCGGGTCGACGATCGTCACGCCCGCGAGCATAAGCCTGTCGAGGATGCGGCCCTGGATGATCGCGGTGGCGGCGGCAAGCCTGGTGCGGTCCTTGACGCCCATGGCCTCCTGCGGGTCGTCCAGCTCGACGACTGTCACCGGCTTCAGGTGGAGAAACACGTCGGTGAGGTAGTACTCGCCGGCCTTGTTGTCGTCCTTGATCTCTTTAAGTGCCTTGGTGAGCTCGGTCCCGTCGAAGCAGTAGACGCCCACGTTGAACTCGTGGACGTGCTTGCGCATCTCCTCGGTCGCGTCCTTTCGCTCGACGATCTTCTCCAGGGAGCCGTCGGCCGCCCGGATGATGCGGCCGTCGTTGCGAGTTGGGTCCTTGACGCTGGCGAGGGTTGCGGGCGCCTTTTCCGCGCGGTGGGCGTCGATGACTTTCTTGATCGTTTGCGCGGTCAACAGGGGCGAGTCGCCGTTGACCACGAGCACCTCTTTGCCCTCGAGCTCGTGCTCGGGAACCTGCTGGAGCGCGTGCGCCGTACCCTTCGGCTCGCGCTGGAAGGTCGGCGCGATTCCCCGCTCGTCGAGGTGCGCCGCGACCTCGGCGTGGTGCGGGTTGACGATCACCTTGATGTCCTTCGCGCCGGCCTCCGTGACGGCGTCGAGCACGTAGTCGAGCATGGGGCGGCCGCAGATCGGGTGGAGGACCTTGGGAGTACGCGACCGCATCCTGGTGCCGTGACCGGCGGCGAGTATGACGGCCGTTAGCGATTGGCTCAACGCTGGTTGCAGTTTAAGCCCCTCTCCCTGACTCTCCCCCTGAACGGCGGAGGGGAATTGAGCGGGGAGAGGGATAATCGGAACGTGAGCGAGGTGCCGGCGCTGAACGTCGAGGGGGCTGTACCTTCTCGGCTTCCCGTGCTGCCGCTCAAGTCGACGGTCGTCTTTCCGCGGATCTTCATCCCGCTCTCGGTCGGGCGCAAGCGCTCGCTGCAGCTGCTCGAGGACCTGGCGGGAGTCGAGCGGCACATCGCGGTCGCGACGCAGCTCGACGAGTCGGCGGAAGATGTCGGGTTCAACGACATCCACCACGTCGGCGCGATGGTGCGCGTGCAGCACCTGCTGAAGCTTCCCGACGGGACCGTGCAGCTCGCCGTGCTGGGCCTCCGGCGCATCCGGCTGACCGAGGCGCTGCAGGAGGACCCATACCTCGTGTGCGCAGTGGAGATGCTGCCGGAGTCGTCGGAAGGCATCCTCTCGCTCGAGCGCGAGGCGCTGATGCGGCGGGCGATCTCGTCCTTCCAGCAGCTCGTGACATTGGCGCCGCACCTGCCCGCGGAGCTGGCGAGCGCGGCGGGCGCGATCGACGATCCGCTGCACCTGGCGTACTACATCGCCAACCACATCCGCCTGACCACCGAGCAGCGGCAGGAGATCCTCGAGCTGAGCTCGGCCAAAGAGAAGCTCGAGCGGCTGCTCGGCCACATGGCGCACGAGCTGGAGGTGCTGGAGCTCGGGCGGAAGATCCAGTCGCAGGCCGAAGAGCAGATGGGCAAGGCCCAGCGCGAGTATTTCCTGCGCGAGCAGCTGAAAGCTATCCAACGCGAGCTGGGCGAGCTGGACACCGAGCACGGGGAGCTGGTCGAGCTGCGCGAGCGGATCGAGAAGGCGGGCCTGCCGCCCGAGGCGAAGCGCGAGGCGGACCGCGAGATCACGCGGCTGGAACGCATTCCGTCGGCATCACCCGAGTCGTCGGTGATTCGAACCTATTTGGAATTGATCGTGTCGCTGCCGTGGAACGTCTCGACGGGCGGCGAAGTGGATGTGAAGAAGGCGCGCTCGATCCTCGACGCGGATCACTACGACCTCGACAAGGTGAAGCAGCGCATCGTGGAGCACCTCGCGGTGCGGCGGCTGAAGCAGCAGCGCGGATCGACCGACCGCGGACGCGAGCCGATCCTGTGCTTCGTCGGGCCGCCGGGCGTGGGCAAGACCTCGCTGGGACAGTCGATCGCGCGAGCGATGGGTCGCAAATTCGCACGGGCGTCTCTGGGTGGCGTGCACGACGAGGCGGAGATTCGCGGGCACCGGCGTACCTACATCGGTGCGATGCCGGGCCGCGTGCTGCAGGCGATCCGGAGGGCGGAGTCGAACGACCCGGTGTTCATGCTCGACGAGGTGGACAAGATCGGGGCGGACTGGCGGGGCGACCCGTCGTCTGCTTTGCTCGAGGTGCTCGACCCGGAGCAGAACAAAGATTTCCGCGACAACTACCTGGACGTTCCGTTCGACCTGTCGAAGGTGATGTTCATCACGACCGCCAACGCGCTCGACACCATCCCGCCCGCGCTGCGCGACCGGATGGAGGTGCTGAACCTCTCGGGCTACACCGAAGAGGAGAAGGTGAAGATCGCGGAGATGTTCCTGATCCCGAAGCAGCTCACGGCGCATGGGCTGCGCGAGGACGAGGTCACGATCTCCGAAGAGGCCGTGCGACTGATCATCCGCCAGTACACGCGCGAGGCGGGGGTGCGCAACCTCGAGCGCGAGATCGCGTCGGTGATGAGGCGCGACGTGGCGGACATGGCGGTGCGAAAGCGGGGTCGCGCCGCGGTCGACGACGCGAAGCGCGTCCGCGCGGCGTTGGGAAAACGGCGCTACTATGACGACGTCCGCGAGCGGATCGACCATCCCGGCGTGGCCACCGGCCTGGTGTGGACTCCGACCGGCGGCGAGATCATCTTCGTCGAGGCCGCGCTGACGCCGGGCAAGGGCGAGCTCAAGCTGACGGGCCAGCTGGGCGAGGTGATGAAGGAGTCGGCTGCGGCGGCGCTGTCGTATTTGAAATCGCACGCCGCCTCTCTGGACATCGACCCCTCGCTGTTCGATAAAAACGACATTCACATACACGTGCCCGCGGGCGCGCAGCCGAAGGAAGGACCGTCGGCGGGCGTGACGGTGCTGACNNCGCTGCGCGGGCGGGTGCTGCCGATTGGTGGGATCAAGGAGAAGGTGCTCGGCGCGCACCGCGCGGGGTTGCGGCGCGTGCTGCTGCCGCGGCGGAACGAGGCCGACCTCGACGACATCCCCGCCGACCTGCGCAAGGAGATGCAGCTGGTGTTGATCGAGTCGATCGACGAAGTGCTGCGCGAGGCGCTGACGCCGCGGCTGGTCGCGGTTTCGTCGAACGGGGTCGGTGCGGGTGCTAGCGGTGCGGGTGCTGGGCGCGCTGCAAAATCCGCTCGTGCGCGGCCAGCTCCACCGAGTCGTCAAGCGGCGAAAGCTCGTCGACGCCGCGCCTGATGAGGGCGCTGCGGATGAGGTAGTCCGCGAGGTGCGGATTCTTCGGCAGCAGCGAGCCGTGCAGATAAGTGCCGAGGACGGTTCCCTGCAGGCAGCCTTCGGTCTTGTCTGAGCCGTTGTTGCCATAGCCGATTCGGGTCTTGCCCAGCGGTCTTGCTTTGGGCCCGAGGTAGGTGCGGCCGCTGTGGTTCTCGAAACCGACCAGCGTTTTTGGGGTGAGGGTTTCGATTTCCGTGTCCACGACGACATCGCCGATGAAGCGCTTCTTCCCCGCCTCGGTCCGGACGTCGATCATGCCGATACCTGGGAATCGCTCGCCCTCGCCGGTCTGGTAGTAGTGGCCGAGGAGCTGGTAGCCGCCGCACACCGCGAGCACGCCGGCGCCGCTGTTCACTGCTTTCTCGAGTGGTGGCTGCTTGAACTCGAGGAGGTCTTCGTAGACGAGCGCCTGCTCGCGATCCTGGCCGCCTCCGAAGAAGAAGATGTCGACCTCGTCCATCTGCGTGACGGTGCCGCGGCCGAGCTCGATCAATCTCGCCTCGTATCCACGCCACTCCGCGCGCTTGAGCAGCGTGAGGATGTTGCCGCGGTCGCCGTAGATATTCATGAGGTCGGGATAGAGCCAGCCTACGGTGAAGATGTTGTTGGTCCGTGGCATCTGTTTTATGTCTCCCAGTACGGCTTGGCCCACCCGCGGCGCACGAGCTCTGCCCTTAGATCGAGCATGGCCGTGTAGGTGCAGAGCAGGTGAGCGGTGTCCCCTTCGTTGGTCAGCTTGATGAGGAGGTCGAGGGCTTTGCCGGGATCAGTTTCCGGGGGCGCGGCCGGAACGCCTGCGTACTTGAGCCGTACGGCGAGGTCGTGCGCGCGATCGCCCGCGGGCACGACCACCGTCGCATTGCCTTTCAGATGCTCGAAGTCCACGTCCCAGATCCACGAGACGTCGGTGCCGTCGGCCTTGCGGTCGTTGAGGGCGATCAGGAAGCTGGTGCCCTTGGCGAGATCCACAGCGGTCCTGAGCGTCTCGTTGAAACCGGCTGGGTTTTTCGAGAGGACGAGGTTGAGGTGTCTTCCACGAAACTCGAGTCGCTCCTGGCGGCCGAAGGCGGCGCTGAAGTTTTTCAGTCTTTCGGCGATGTAGGCCGGTTCTAGGCCGAGCGTTTTCGCGACCGCGAAGGCGGCGAGCACATTGTAGGTGTTGTAGAGGCCGCCGAGCGGAATGTCGATGCGCGTGTCGTCGATGGTTGCGGAGAAACGATCGAAGCCGTCGAGCTTGATGTTCCTGGCGGTGATGGCCGGCGTGGGTCTTTCGAAATCGTTGTTGGGGCACCTGTAGACGCCGTCGTGGCCGACGTAGACGGCGTCGAAGATGAGGCTTGCGCCGCATTTCGGGCACGTGCGTGCGTCGGCGGCGTGAGGCAGCTCGTGCGCCGCAACGCTCGTGTCGTCGAGGCCGAACCAGAGGGGCGGGGCTGGGAGGCCGAGGCCGATCTCGGCAACTCTCGGATCGTCCGCATTGAGGATGGCGATGCTCTGGTCGGGCATGCGGCTGAGGGCGTGCTCGATCTTTTTCGCGATCGCTTCGAGCTCGCCGTAGCGGTCGAGCTGGTCCCTGAAGAGGTTGAGGACGAGGGTCGCTTTGGGTCTGATCTCGTCGACCGCCTTGGGCAGGCTCGCCTCGTCGATCTCGAAGACGCCCCAATCGGCCTTCAGCTTTCCGCCGGGTCCCGCCCTGTTGAGGGCGGCGGCGGTGGCGCCGAAGATGAGGTTGGCGCCAGCACGGTTGGAGACAATTGTGTTTCCGGCGCCTTCGAGGAGATAGCTGACAAGTCTTGATGTCGTCGTCTTGCCGTTGGTGCCCGTGATGACCACCGATCCTTTTGTGAGGTCGGCCGCGAGCTTCGTGAGGATGTTGGGGTCGATCGCCCTGGCCACGTCTCCGGGCAGGGTGGTGCCGCCGCCACGCCGCGTGACGCGGCTGAGGGCGCCGGTTGCCTTGCCGGCCAAGACGGCGGCCGTCTTGCGAATCTGGCTGGTGTGGGGCGTTATTTTGCGGATCAAGCCCAGGCGCTGACAGTCTGGGCGATTGCCGTCCAGCATTTCAGTGACTTCAGTTGCGCCGCACTCTCAAGCGCGGCCTGCTCGCCGGCGCAGCGTTGGAAAAATGCCGATCCGCTGCCGGTCATCTGCCAGCCGTGTTGGCGGCTGTTAAGGGCGTTGGCAAACTCTTTCAGGCGCGGTTCAATGCGCATGGCGGCTTCGGTGAGGTGGTTCGGGCCTCCTTGGGGGGTGTTTTCCATTTCGTCCCACGCACGGTAAACGTCTGCAGTCGACAGTTCGACTTCGGGCCAGGCGATGGCGAACCACATAGGGCGCGTCGGGATGGGTGTGAGGTGGTCGCCTCGCTGATCGGCGACGGCGGTGCCGCCGGTGAGGAAGAAGGGGACGTCGGCGCCCAGGGTTCGGGCGATGGCTGGAAGGTCGGCGGTGACGTGGTGAAGGGCGGCGAGGGCTCTGAGTGCGGTGGCGGCATCCGAGCTCGCGCCGCCCAGACCGGAGCCGGGCGGAATTTGCTTGTGGAGGTGGACGCGTGTCGGCAGCTGTCGGTTGGTGGCTTTTTCGAGCGCGGCAAGCGCCTTGAGGACGGAGTTGGGGTTGGGGTTGGTGACCGGCAGGCCCGTCATGGTGAGCGCAGTCTCTGGCGCCAGAGCGACCGTGACCAGGTCGTGCAGGTCGATCGCCTGCAGGGTGGTGCGGACGTCATGAAAGCCGTCGGTACGGCGGCCGAGCACGGCGAGGTCGAGGTTGAGCTTGGCGCGCGCCGGCAGCGCGATGCTCAACGCTCTTCGATTGGCTTGAGCTTTGCGCGGTACACGATGGCGCGGTCCTGGTAGTGCTTGGCGGTGGTGCCCACCCAGTTGTTCGATGAGCCGTCGAGCGCTTTCTTGACGGTGGCCGGGACGCCGGCGGCCATGTGGCCGGGAGGCACCTCCATGCCTTCTTGAAGCACGGCGCCTGCCGCGAGCATCGATCCAGCGCCGAGGCGGCTCCGCTGGAGCATGGTCGCGCCCATGCCCACGACCGCGCCCTGCTCGACCACGCAGCCTTCCAGCTGCGCGGAGTGGCCGACGCTGGCGTTTGGCTCGAGGACGGTCGGGAGGTGCTCGGCGCAGTGGAGGACGGCGTTGTCCTGGACGTTTGCGCCTCGACCGATCCTGATCTGAGCCTCGTCGCCGCGCAGGACCGCGCCAAACCACACGCTCGCGCCCGCTTCGACCACCACGTCTCCGATGAGAACGGCGGTAGGCGCGATGTACGCGTCGCGATGCACGTTGGGGCGCTTGCCGCCGAGCTCAAACTCCACTGGTCCCTATAATCCTAAGTTCGTGCGTACTTCCAACCTGGTGATGGCTCATGGCTAAGCGAACCGCGTCTGCGAAAAAGCAGGCGCGATCTGGCGTGCGGCGTGCCGCGCGCAACCGCGGCGTGCGTTCCGAGGTCAAGACGCTGGTCGTCAAGGCACGGAAGTCGCTGGTTGGGCCTCCGGTTGCGGAATCCGAGCGCTTCGCGCTGACGCTGGAAGCGGTCCGGGCACTGGATCGGGCGGCGTCAAAGGGCGTCTTGCACCGGAACAACGCCGCCCGGCGCAAGGCGAGGCTCACCAAGCAGATGGCCAAGCTGGCGATCGCGCCGGTGGCTCCGGCCGGGAAGGGCAAGAAGGGAGCGGCGGCGGCGGCGGCGCCTGCTGCTACCAAGCCGGCGGCTTCGAAACCCGCCGCCTCGAAGAAAAAGTAAGGGTTCCAGACGTTCCCCGCACCGGGCGGTGCCCTGCGGGCAGCGCCCGGCCTCCCCACAAAGTGGGGAGGTGAAATTCTTGCTAGAGGCGCGTTAACAGGACGTCCAGGCCTAGCTCGGCGTCGATCTGGCCTGACTTGACCTCCCACTCGTAGTCCCGGATCGCCTTCAGAGCGTTCTCGAGGCGGTTGGGGTCGGCGCCCTGGGCTACCTCAAAAGCCTTCTGGATCACGAAGCGGTGCTCGGCCATGGCGTCCTGCACCTGCTGCAAAGATTCGCCGCGTTCCTGGCGCGCGTGAACCTCGAGCACAAGCGCGACATGTCTTGCCATGCGATAGGCGACCGAGGTCGGCTGCATGCCCCCACGGGTGAGGCTGCGAGCGATCTGCATGGCTTGCGGACTCGGCCGGGGCAAGAGGTTGTCCGTGAGCCTGAAGATCTCGTCCTCCCGGCCGCCGGCGAGCAGCTCGGCGACCGCTTCGTTGGTCAACTTCGAGCCGGATGCCTTGTAGGCGGCGAGCTTACTGAGCTCGGAGTCGACGATGCTCAGGTCGGGCGGGGTGACGCGTACGACTTGGGCCGCGATCGCTGCCGTGAGGCCGTGGGTTTCGGTGGCGCGCTTAGCGGCCCACTCGCTGAGGGCGCGGCCCTTGAGGTGCTGCATCTCGTGGGCGTTTCCGCCCGCGGAGGAAACGGCCTTGACGAGCTTGTTGCCGGGGCCGAGCCGGCCGGCGACGGTGATGAGGAGGCGCGTCGTGGGTGGGATCTCGCCCAGGGCGGGCGCCATCGACTCTGAGCGGGTGGCGGGCAGCATGCGGACGTGGACGGCTCGGTAGGGATCGAGGAAGGGGGCCTGGAGGATGGAATCCTGGAGGCGGGCTGGTGTGAGACCAGTGCCCTCGAGGGCATCGAAGCCGAAGTCGGAGACAAGATCGGCCTTCCACGCGTCGAGCGTGGCGCGCGCCGACTCGGCGATGAGGAATCGCTCCTCGCCGTGAAGCATGAGCAGAGTCGTCGCTCGGGTGGTTGCCGCTCGTGCCATGGCTGGATCGTACGTCCTATGCTTCAGCCAGGATGGGTGTGGCGCGGGTCGCCGCGATGGTCCTGTTCGCGAGCGGGATGGTCGTCGTGGGCGTTCTGTTGGCGCCGACAGTCGGGCTCTGGCGCCACCCTCGTGCTTGTGTCCCGGTGAGCATTGCCGGAGCGGCGGTAGCCGTGGCGGTCATTGGCATCCAGGTCGCGGCGCCTCTGACTCAAGGGATCCCTCTGACCTGGCCGTACCTGGGCACTGACTACTTTCTGGCGATGTCGCATTTTTTCAACCCCCACAATGCGTATCCGTCCTTCTGGTCGCCGGTCTGGGCCTATCGAGTTGGCATTCTTACCCCGCTAATTGCGGGCGGGGGAGTCGCGGCGGTGGCCGCGGGCTATCCCGCCTTCCGGACGGGCTTGCGTGCGGTCGCCGTCCCGATCGCGATCGGCTTTGGTGCGATCGGTGTCTTCGTAGCGGCTGCTGTGTTCGCTGCTCAGGCGACCTGGCGTGGAATCCTTCTCTAGAGGCGACGTCGTACTTACATCGGCAGGGTGATCGTGCCCTCCTGGTCGGTCCGCAGAACGTTGGGCGGGTATCCGTTCGCCAGCCTGCCCGCGGTGCGCGAGGCGATGAGCTCGGTGGACGATGTTATGGCGGCGTTGTCGAGGTCCGGCGAGAGCTGGCTGCGGCCGCCGACCGGCAGGAGAAGGTAGGTGCAGGCCCCGCGAAACCTGCCGGCGGCGATGGTCTGTGCATCGAGGTCTAGGTCGCTGAGGTCGCAAAAGCTGCGGCCGCCGGGTGCCACGATGCGCATGGCGAGATAGGCTGCTCCGACCTCGTCACCCGGGGCGCCCCGTTCGGGCGCGAGGACCTCTAGTTCGAATCCGGCGATGCTCAGGGTCGATCCGGCGGTGAGCCTGTTGACCGAAGCACCACGAGAAGTGGCTTCGAGCGCCGCGGTCCGCCAGGCGGAGCCGGTGAGCTGAGCGTCGGGGATCAAGAGGGCGCGGGCGGGGCGGTCGAACCCGGCAAGGCCGCCGACGTGGCCGAGCGTCGGGGCGGTGATGGCGAGAGCGTCGAGCGCCGCCTGCCAGGGTGGCAGCTGGGCGCCGAGCTCGTCCCTGAGACGGGCGGGGCTCGGGCCGCCGTCGATCAGGATCGCGCCGTGCGGTCCCCGAAACAGGATGGCCTGGCCGTCGCCGATGGCCATCACGATGGCTTGGGGCGGTGCGTTCGCCCACATCCCGAGTGCGGCGGCGGCGATGAGCGTGGGCGCGAGGACCGCGGTCGCGATGGCCACCGAACGCTTCCTGCCGAATGTGTGGCCGGCGGCGATGCCAGGCCCGAGGCCGGAGTAGTAAGCGAGTCCGGCCCAGGTCGGGAACTTTGGGATCGGAATGACCGCGGCGGGAACGCGGGCGAGGACGTACGCGACCTGTTCGAGGTAGGCCAGCAGCCCGGTGATCGGGATGGCTGCCAGGTGGGCCACCTCGGGTAGCAGCGCGAGCGCGCCAAGCAGAAGGCCGGCGCTCACGAGCGCGGGGAGGATGGGGATGACCAGCGCGTTGGCGAGCGGCGCGACGGGCGAAAGGACGTGGAAGTCGGTTGCCATCATGGGCAGGGTCCCGACCTGCGCGGCGCAGGTGACGGCGAATGGTTCGCGCAGGACTCGGGGGATGAAGGTCAGGCGTCGTTCGATCCCGGGCGTCAGCAGGATGATCGCGGCCGTGCCTGCGAACGACAGCTGAAAGCCGACGTCCCATGCGAGCTCCGGGTGCCAGCCGAGCATCGCGGCGGCGGTCAGCGCAAGGGAGGTCCAGACGTGCGTTGGGCGGCCGAGCCTGGAGGCCGCGATGGCGAGTCCACCCATCGCCGCGGCGCGCACCGCGGCGGGGGTCGCGCCGCCGACCATGGCGTAAATCGCGATCAGCGCGAGCGCCGGCCATGTGGCGAGCCGCCCGATTAGCGGCCGGAGCGCACCCTGCACGATGCGGGCGAAGACCGCGACCTTCAGGCCGCTGAGCACGAGGAGGTGAACTAGTCCCGTGGCGATGAGGGCGTTCTGCAGGCCCGGCGGGATGCCCTGGCGGATTCCTAGCACGACCCCAAGCAGCACCGCAGCGTGTGGCGGCGGTAGTGCGTCGTCGAGCGCCGTGGTGTAGCGGGCGCGGAGCCACGCTGGAAAGGCGGCCGGGCCGGATCCATCGGTGAGGATGTCGAAGCTCGTCGTCTGGAGCTCGAGATAGACCTGGCGCTGGGCCAGGTAGGCGCGACGGTCGAAGGTGGGAAGGTCGCGAGGCGGCATCAGTCTGCCCGTCGCCTGGACCTGCTGGCCGAAGCTCGCGATGGTCGGGCCGCGCCAGCGGACCATCAGGTTGCCGATGGCGCTGACCTGGGAGGTGCCGATCACGAGCTGGTTGGGCTCGACGAGGACTTCGCCTCCGCCGGCCGATGGACGGCTGTCGTCGGCGACCGTGCCGGTGATCGTCGCAACGCGACCCGCGAGGCCGGCGGCCCTGAGGGGTATCTGGGGATCGGAGGGGGGCAGCTCGGCCCGGCCAACGGCCAGGAGGGCGAACGCAAGAGCCACCGCCAGGATGGCGGGCCGCAGTGCGAGGGCGAGCGCAAGACATGGGATGGCCAAAGCGATCGCGAAGACTCCGAGGTTCGGTTGGAAGGGCGCAAGCACGACGGTGGCGGCCAGCGCAGTGCACCAGGAGGTCGCAATGACCAGGGCGGGATACCGGCTCACAGCGTCAGGTAGCGGCGGGCGATGACGTAGTCTGCTTCGCTCATGCCCAGGATGTCGACGAGTTCGCGGGTGTTTTGAAAGCCGCCGAAGTTCGTGCGGTAGTCGATCACGTCCTGTGCGAAGGCCTCGGTGAAGCCGGGCACGGTCACCAGCTCCTCGAGGGTCGCGCTGTTGAGATTGGTGCGAGTGACGACACTGCCCGAGGTCGTTTTTGCGTATGCGACCTTCACCTGCTCGCCGTCTGTCAACCGACCGGCGAGGTTGGGGAGCTTCGTGAGGTCGGCGTCGGGGCTGAGACCGCCGGCGGCCGCGATGGCGTCGTAGACACGACCGCCGCGAGGCACGCGGTACAGACCGGGATTCGCGACCGCGCCACTGACGTCGACGAGAAGCCCGGCGGGCGGGGGAACGTCGAGGGAAGGGTTGGCGGGGACAGGGTGGTTGGCAGCCGCTGCGCCGGCGGCCGAGACCGACGAGGCATAGAGGTAGGCGCCGGCCAGGGCTCCACCGGCCAGCGTGATCGGCGCCGCGAGCAAGAGGACTTGCTTCCAGCCGGGAATTAGACGGAGGTGGGAGCGCATGCCCCGAGGCTAGGTTGGGCGATCGACAACGGGAACCCAGCTTGTTAATGGATTCGGATTGGTTCCGGGAGAAGGATTCGAACCTTCGGTCGAGGATCCAAAGTCCTCTGCCTTACCACTTGGCCATCCCGGATCAAGCCTCAACACACTAGCGCGGAGGGCCCGGCCCGTTGGTTCCGGCGGCGTGACCTTCGGGTGGGCGGCCGCGTTAGGTCCTGCGATGAAGAACGTTCTGCTGGGAGCGCTGGTTTTGGTGACGGCTGCGTGCGGCGCCTATCGCTTCCCGGGAGGTACCAGTGCCGGCACGGGAACCGTGAGTGGCGCCGTGGTCTCCGTCCCGTGCTCACCCGTCGAACAGGCGGATCAACAGTGCGCGGGCAGGCCGGTAGCCGGGCTGGAGATCGACTTCGCAAACGGGGAAGCCACCGCGAAAGCCGTGACGGACTCGACCGGCCACTACGCGGTGACGCTCGCCCCCGCGACCTGGAGCGTTCACCTTGTCACGCACATGCGCGTTGTCAGCGGACCAGCGCAAGTGGCGGTGCCTTCCGGTTCGACCGTGACCGCAAGCTACGTCCTCGACTCAGGAATCCGAGTCCCAGTCCCGCAGCAATAGCTCGCGTCCGAACTAAATCCACCCCCACCCAGCCGAGGGGGTGCGGCAAGGAATGTACTGCCGGTCGGCGGGCAGGGTCAACCCCGCCTCTTAAGGAACGAGGTTGATCAGGCGATCCGGGACGTAGACGACCTTCGACGGCGCCCGGCCCGCCAGCGCGGCGCGCACCTTCTCGCTTCGCATCGCGGTCTCGAGCGCCGCCCCCTCGGTCGTGCCAGCCGGCACGGTCGCACGGTCTCGCACCTTCCCCGCCACCTGGATCACGAGGGTCACCTCAGGTTCCGCGGCCGAAGCGGGATCGTATTGAGGCCACGCCGCGTCCGCCGCAAGACCTTTCCCCCCGAGCCGCGACCACAGCTCTTCGCCGACGTGCGGCGCCATCGGGTTCAGCAGCAGGATCAGCGACCGAAGGGCCCAGTCCCAATCAGAGTCATCCCGACGCCCGCCGCCCGCCAGGTATGCCTGCAGAGCATTGGCCAGTTCCATCAAGGCGGCCACGGCGGTGTTGAAGTGAAACCCTTCGTAGTCCTCGGTCACCTTTCGAATCGCCTGGTGGACGCGACGCCGCAGCACATCCGCCGAGGCATCTGAGCCGGTGACCTGGAACGAACCCGGCGCATCGACCAGGCGCCAAACGTGCTGCAGGAACCGCACCGGCCCGGCGATCGCGGAGTCCGACCATTCGACGTCCTCGTCGGGCGGCCCGATGAACATCTCGTAAACCCGCGCTGCATCGGCGCCATCACGTGCCACGAGATCGTCGGGCGCCACACCGTTGCCCTTCGACTTCGCCATGACCAGGCCTCCGCGCCGGATCATCCCCTGGGTGAAGAGTCGCGCGAATGGCTCGGTCGTGTCAGCGCGCCCCGCGTCATGCAGGACCTTTTGAAAGAAGCGTGAGTAAAGCAGGTGAAGGATCGCGTGCTCGATACCGCCCGTGTACTGGTCGACCGCCATCCAGTGGTTCGCGAGCTCCGAGTCGAACGGCTGCGTGTTGTTATGGGCCGACGTGTAGCGCAGGAAATACCACGACGAATCGATGAATGTGTCCATCGTGTCGGTTTCACGACGTGCGTCGCGCCCGCACTTCGGGCACTTGGTGCGCCAGAAATCGGGGTTGTCGCCCAGCGGTTTGTACTCGCGCGGAAGAAGCACAGGAAGCTCGGAGTGCGGCACGGCGACGATTCCATCGACCTCGCAGTGAATGACCGGGATCGGACAGCCCCAGTACCGCTGGCGCGAGATCAGCCAGTCGCGCAACCGGTACTTGACCGAGCGCTTGCCGATCCCCTTCGCCTCGATGAATTCAGCGATCCGATCGAAGCTCGCCTTGCTGTCCAGGCCGTCGAACTCCCCGCTGTTGATCATCGAGCCGGGTCCCGTGTACGCAGCTTCCAGCTCGCCTTGCGCCTGGCCCGCAGGCGCGATCACCTCCCGGATCGGCAGCCCGAACTGGCGCGCGAATGCGAAGTCACGCTGGTCATGGCCGGGGACGGCCATGATCGCGCCGGTGCCGTAAGTGATGAGCACGTAGTCGCCAACCCAGATCGCCACCTTCTCGCCGTTCAGCGGATTGATCGCATAGGCGCCGGTGAACGCGCCGAGCCGCGGCACCTCGCTCGACATCCGGTCAATCTCACGCGCCTTGCGTGAACTTTCGACGACCTCCCTCACGGCCGCCCGGCGCGCCCCCACGGTCAGCTTTTCCACGAGCGGGTGCTCCGGCGCCAGGACCATGAACGTGACGCCGAACAGGGTGTCGGGCCGCGTCGTGTAGATCCTCATCGACTCGCCTGGATGTCCGTCGATTGGAAACTCGACCTCCACACCGTGGCTGCGGCCGATCCAGTTCGCCTGCATCACGCGCACCTTCTCGGGCCAGTGGTCGAGCAGAGACAGGTCGTCCAGCAGCCGGTCCGCGTACTCCGTGATGCGCAGGAACCACTGCTCCAGGTCGCGCTTTTCGACCTCGACGTCGGGGTGTCTCCAGCACCGGCCGTTGATCACCTGCTCGTTGGCGAGCACCGTCTTGTCGACCGGGCACCAGTTGACCGGCGACATCATCCGGTGCGCCAGGCCGCGCTCGAAGAACAGCAGGAACAGCTCCTGGGTCCAGCGGTAGTAGGACGGGTCGCAGGTCGTGACCTCGCGATCCCAGTCGTAGAGGACGCCCATGATTCCCAGCTGGCGCTTGGCAATCGCGATGTTTCCGCGCGTCCAGACCTCGGGATGCACGCCACCGCCCCGCTTGATGGCGTCGTTCTCGGCCGGCAGGCCGAAGGCGTCCCACCCCATCGGGTTCAGGACCTCGAAACCCTGCATTCGCTTGAACCGAGACAGCAGGTCGCCGATCACGTAGTTGCGCATGTGGCCCATGTGCAGGGGCCCTGACGGGTAGGGAAACATCACGAGGTTGTAGAACTTCGGTTTCGCAGAAGCGTCGTCGGCCTTCATCACGCCGCGCTCGGCCCAAACCTTCTGCCACCTGGGCTCGATCTCCTGTGGGATGTATCCGCTACGCCGTGACCTTGTCTCCATGGGGTTTGAATTTTAGATGGGCGAGTTCATGGCCCACGATCGCGGCCAGCATCAGCCCGGCGCCGAGGGCCTGCAGCAGGCCGAATCGCTGCCCGGCCAGCACCACCGCGGCCACCACCGCCCACGCGGGCTCGGTGGTCAGGATGAGGGCGGTGCGGCTCGCGCTCAGGTGCTGCTGTGCCCAGGTCTGGATGTAGAACGCAAGCGCCGACGCGAACACCCCGGTGATCGCGATCGCCAGCCACACGTCAGCGCTCGGAGCCTGCAGCGACCAGGACCCTCCCGCGCTGAAGATCACTGCGCCGGTGCCCATCTGAAGCATCGCCAGTGGCGCCGAGCGCAGGCCCGGCGACCAGCGGCTGAGCAGCACGATGTGCAGCGCGTAGAGGAACGCGCAGGCGACCGTGAGGATGTCGCCGAGGTCGAACCCGGACGGGCCGCCGACCAGCAGCACGGTGCCGCCGAGCGCCGCCGCGACCGCGACCAGCGTGTACCACCGCAGCGCCACGCCGAAGATGCGATCGATGAGCGGCGTGAACACCACGAAAAGCCCGGTGATCAACCCAGAGTTGCCGGGGCTGGTCATGGTCAGCCCGACAGTCTGTGTCAGGTATCCGGCCGCGAGCACGGCACCCGCGATGACGCCGACCCTCACCTCCCGGCGCGTAGGCAACCGACGCACCAGCACCGCCATGACGAGGAACGCCAGGATGAACCTGAGCTGGAGGAACGGCAGGGTCGGGTAGTGTGTGAGCGCGTCCTTGACCAGGACGAAGGTCCAGCCCCAGACGGCCGTGACCATGAGCAAGAAGAGGACGTAGATCAATGAAGCGGCTGTGGGCGCCGTGGCGCATGGAGTACATCGGCGGCGAGCAGCGGCCGGGCTGCCTGTTCTGCCGCGTCATCGAGCACCCGGACGACAAGGACGCCGAGCTTGTGGTCTGGCGCCCCGAAGGCGCGCTCGTGATCATGAACAAGTTCCCCTACAACCCTGGCCACACGATCGTGGCTCCGGTGTCTCACGTCCCCGGGCTCGAGAACCTCGACGACGATGAGACCACGCTCCTGATGCGCGCGCTCCGCAGGACGATCGACGTATTGCGAAGCACGATGAATCCCGAAGGCTTCAACGTCGGCGCGAACATCGGGCGCGCGGCCGGCGCCGGCATCCCGGACCACGTGCACCTTCACCTCGTGCCGCGCTGGGACGGCGATACCAACTTCATGCCGGTGATCGACGACGTCAAGGTCGTCAACGAGGCTTTGGAGAAGACCGCGGCGAAGCTCCGGGAGGCGTTCGCAAAAAGCTGACCGTGCCGCCGACGATGGTCGCGACCACGTGGCCTTCGTCGACCACCGTGATGTCGCACAACTTTCCCGGTCTCAACGTGCCGAGGTCCTTCTCCATGCCCACGGCGTAGGCGGCGCCGGACGTGTAAGCGCGCAGCGCTACCGCGCGCGACACGGCGAGCTCGGGATGCCAGCGCGCCTTGCGTCGCCAAACGGTCGCGGCCTCGATGCCGGCGAGGGGGTCGGCGGTCTCCACCGGCGCGTCAGAGCCGAAGGCCAGCCTCGCACCTGCCCGCTGGAGCGCGCCCCATGCGTACGAGTGCGCGGTGACGCGCGGCCAGTGGCGGTCCGCAAGCTCGCGGTCTTCGACCGCGTGGATGGGCTGCATGGACGCGATCACGTCGATGCGCGCGAAGCGCTTCACGTCCCTCGGGCTGATGCACTGCGCGTGCTCGATGCGCGGGCGCCAGCCGCTCCACGCCGCCCGGTGCGGAGCGAGCGCGTCGAGCGCGCGGCGCACGGCTCCGTCGCCGATCGCGTGGAGGCACACATTGAGCTCTGCGCGCGCGCTGCGCTGAACAAGGTCGACGAGGTCCGACTGCGTGAGCCGCGCCGTGTCCGACCCGTCGAGCATCTCCGCGGTACGGCTGCCGAGCGAACCGTCGAGGAACGCCTTCACGCCCCAGATCCGGAGCCACTCGTCGCCCCAGCCTGACCGCACGCCCAAGCGCTCCGCGTGCGCCAGATCGGTGAACGGAAGGTTGTAGGTGATCCGAACCGGCAGCTGCCCGCGCGCGCGGAGCCTCTGCCACGAGCCGAATCCCCGCGCCGTGTCCATCGAATGGACGCCTGTCAGCCCGAGAGCGGAAAGATCGGCGAGCGCACGCGCCATCGCCTCATCCAGCCCGGCTTCACTCGGGTGCGGCACCAGCACCTCGACCAGGTGCATCGCAGTCTCGCGCAAGATGCCTGTCGCCTCGCCCCGCTTGTCGCGGTCGATGCTGCCGCCGGGCGGATCCTGGGTGGTGCGATCGATGCCCGCGAGCTTCAGCGCGGCACTCGAGACCCACGCCGAGTGCCCGTCCTTGCGCCGCAGGTACGCCGGGCGCCCGCCCGCCGCCCTTTCGAGCTGGGTGCGGGTCGGGAACGCGGGGTCGGGCCACGCGTCGTTGTACCAGCCGGCTCCGGTCACCCAGCCGCTGGCCGGCAGCTTCTCCGACCATGAGGTGATGCGCGACAGCGCCAGGTCGAGGCTCGTCACGCCCGTGAGATCGAGCGTCAGGTGGCGGTCGGCGAGGCCTTCCAGGTGAACGTGCGAGTCGATCAGCCCGGGCCACGCCCGCCCGCGCAGACGGACCACTTGTGCGCGTCGCCCCGCCGCCGCACGCGCCCCGTCGCCCACCGCCAGGATCCGTCCGTCGACGCCCGCCGCCACTTCCGGTTCACAACCCGCGAAGAGAGTCGGTTGGATCACAACCCGTAGGTCTTGGCGATGATCTCCTTCATGATCTCGTCCGTCCCGGCGCCG
Source organism: Candidatus Dormiibacterota bacterium (assembly GCA_003151935.1). Taxonomy (GTDB): domain Bacteria; phylum Chloroflexota; class Dormibacteria; order Dormibacterales; family Dormibacteraceae; genus Palsa-870. The sequence continues at coordinate 79,233 of PLYZ01000083.1, forward strand.
ATCCGCGCCAGGCGGGCGTCGCGCCAGGCGCGCTCGACCGGAAACTCACGCATGTAGCCGTGTCCCCCGAGGATCTGGATCGCCTCGTCGGCCACCTCACACGCGACCTGAGTCGCCAGCAGCTTGGCCTGCGATACCTCGCGCACCGGGTATTCGCCCTCATCCCAGCGCTTGGCAGTCTGGTAAACGAACGCCTGGATCGCGGCGATCTTCGTCCCCATGTCGACGAGCTTGTGCTTGATCACCTGGAACTGAGAGATCGGCTGGCCGAACGCCTGGCGGTTGCGCGCGTAGTCCATCGTGTATTCGAACACGCGAGCCGCGCCGGCGATCGCGCCCGCGGCAGTGATCATGCGCTCGCCCTGGAGCTCCCACATGAGGTTCTTGAAGCCCTCCCCTTCTTCCCCGATGAGGTTGGCGGCTGGCACCCGGCAGTCTTCGAACAGCAGCTCAGCCGTGTCCGACGAGTGCATGCCGAGCTTTTGCAGCGTGCGGGTGACCTGGAAACCTGGCGTGCCCTTCTCGATCAAGAGCAGGTTGAACCCGCTGTGGCCGCGCTCGCGATCGCCCTTCGCGACCACCAGCGCCCAGTGACAGCGCGCGCCGTTCGTGATGAAGATCTTGCGGCCGTTGACGACGAAGTGATCGCCATCCCGGCGCGCGACGGTGGTGATCGCCGCCACGTCCGAGCCGGCGTCCGGCTCCGTGATGGCGAGGGCGGCGATCTGCTCGCCGCGGATGGCCGGCGCCAGCCACTTCCGCTTCTGCTCTTCGGTCCCGAACTTGAACACCGGCGGCGTGGCCATCTCCGTCTGCACCGCCACCGCCATGCCGAGCCCGCCGCTCGCGACCCTGGCCAGCTCCTCCGACAGGACGACGGCCGAGAAGTAGTCCCCGCCCTGCCCGCCGTACTCGGCCGGGTAGCGCAGGCCCAGGAAGCCGAGCTCGCCGAAGCGCCGGAAGATCGAGTCGGGAAAGGTCTTCTCCTCCCACTCCTCGAGGTGGGGCTTGACCTCTTTCTCGAGGAACTTCCGGATGTGGACCCGGAGCTCCTCGTGGGCGTCGGTGAAGTACATCGAGCGTGAGTTTAGGCCTGGACGGGCGGCCGCCAGCTTGCGGTATGATTCCCGGGCCCCGCGCTGGGCGGGTGTCCCCACTTAGTAAATGAAACCTGTCTGGGAGTTGGATTGGGCTCGGTAATCAAGAAGCGGCGCAAGAAGATGCGCAAGCACAAGCACAAGAAGATGCTTAAGAAGACCCGCTGGGCTCGGCGTGCCCACGCGTAGGATGACTGCCTGATGGGCACCTGGATCGTCGTTGTCGTCGTCATCCTCGTGGTTGGGTGGCTGGTCCTCACCTACAACGGCCTGGTCACGGCCCGAAACCGGACCCAGGAAGCCTGGTCTGAGATCGACGTCGAGCTCAAGCGACGCCACGACCTCATCCCCAACCTGGTCAACACCGTGCAGGGCTATATGGGCCACGAGCGGGGCACGCTCGAGGCGGTCACCAACGCCCGCGCGGCCGCAGTATCGGCGGGCGCCTCGGGCGACCCGGCCAAGATCGGGCAGGCGGAGAACATGCTCAGCCAGAGCCTGCGAAGCCTGTTCGCGGTCTCTGAGAACTACCCCGACCTGAAGGCGATCGCCGCCTTCACCAACCTCCAGGAGACGCTGACCGCCACCGAGGACAAGATCGAGTTCTCGCGCCGGTTCTACAACGGCAACGTGCGCGACTACAACATCAAGCTGCAGACCCTCCCGACGTCCTTTATCGCGGGGGTCCTCGGCTTCAAGCCCTTCGGCTTCTTCCAGGCGGACGAGGCCGACCGGGCCGTGCCGCAGGTCAACTTCGGACCCACGGCGGCCTCAGGCCCGCCGACGCTCGGGTCTTCCGGGCCTCCTCCTGACAGCGGCTCGTCCGGCCCCCCGACCCAGAGCTAACCACCCGACTTCACCCAGTCCGCGGCAAACCGCGCCTCGTAAGCCGCAACCGCCGCCGGATCGCCCGTCTCGATGTCCAGCTCGTGGTTGACGCCGAGCCCGCTCAAGGTCCAGTTCGCCGATCCGAGCACGAGCTCACCGTCAAACAAACCGATCTTGGCGTGCAGCAACGCGCCGCGCGGTATCGGGTACCACCGAACCTCGACGCCGCCGGATTTGAGCACCGCAAAGCCATGGAGGTTGTAAGGCTGGTTGGGGTCCAGCAGCACGCGGACGACCGCCCCGCGGCGGTGGGCCTCGACCAGCTCGGCGATGACCTCCGGGTCGGTGAGCGTATACACCTCGGCGAGCGCACGCCGCACGGCATGGACCAGCGCCGCCTCCAGCATCGAACGGATCTCCTCACCCGGCGCGGTCTGGGCGATCTCGCCGGCAGTCGCGCCGAGCGGCGAGGGGTGCCCGCCCGCGAGGCTCCAGTCCTGGTCGAAGATCCGCGCCAGGCGATCCACGTCGAGCGCAACGCGGGTCTCCAGCACGTAGTCGTGGTTGCGGTCGCTGTGCTGACCCCAGTTCATGCCGCCGATGGCGGCTTCCCCATCGACGATCAGGAGCTTCACGTGGTCGATCTGGTGGCGGCCATCATCGATGGGATACACGCGCTCGGGCACGCGCAGCGAATCCAGCACCGCCGCGGATCGGCGGCTGGCCACGACCGTAGGGTCGGTGATCACCCGCACGCTGACTCCTCGTCCAACCGCATCGCCCAGCTCTTGCAAAATGTCCGCCCGCCCCAGCTCGTACATCTCCACCAGCACTCGGGCGTGCGCCGATCCGATCAGGCCTCCCACGAGCTGGAAGATGCTTGCGTCCTGCCAGAGGCGCACGGGCTGCGCCGCCCCCTGGCCCGCGGGCGCGCCCGCGGCGGCCAGTGCGGGAAGTGGATGGGCCGGGCTCGAGCAGCCCGCAAGGCAGAGGGAGAAGAGCACTGCCCAAACGCAGACCACTCGAACCACAGCGGGCGAAAACTACCGGACGGAAAACAAAACCAAAACCCTGCCTGTTAAGGCAGCTACATCAGCTCGACCTTCATCCCCGCCCGAGCGCCGAGCAGCTTGTCCGCCCGCGCGTCGCGCACCGCAACCTCCAGGTACCCCATGCTCCCGACATAGACGAACGGCTCGTTAGGCCGCCCTTCCGCGTAAGTCGTCGCCGTCGCGACGATGTCGTGGTTGTGAATCCGCATCCGCCGAACCGGGGGTTTCAGGTTCGTCACCAGGTTGCCGAAGCCGTCCGTCCACAACACGCGCGGCGAAGCATCGTCGAGCATCTTGGGAGGGTCGGTCGGCGGCCCGAGCGACGACAGCGGAATGCCTGCTGCCAGCGCCGCCGCGGCCGGCGCGAAGACGTCCCGGCCTTCGAAAGTCGGCGCGCCATGAGGTCGAGGAGCCAGCTCGACCGCATCCTGCAGCCCCACCTCGTCGATGACGATGGCGAACAACCCGTTGTCAGGCCCGACATAAAATCGCCCTCCGGCGCGAATCGCCAGGCGGCGGCGCGAGCTGCCGACACCCGGGTCGACCACCGCCAGATGCACCGACTCGGCGCCGAAATGTCGCGTGCCCGCAAAGAGCATGAACGCGCCGGCCGACACGTCGAAGCGCGGGACCTCGTGGCTCACGTCGACCAGAACAGCGTTCGGGCAGCCCGCCAGCACCATCGCTTTCATGGCGGCGACCAGCGGCGAGCCGGAACCGAAATCGGTGGTGAAGGTGACGAGGGGCGGCCGGGCTAGAGCGCCCTGACTACCAGTACCGTGTTTCCTTCCAGGGGTCGGCCTCATCGTGATACCCACGCTGCTCCCAGAAACCAAGCCGGTTGCGATCCATGAACTCTAGCCCGCGCAGCCACTTCGCCGATTTCCAGAAGTATTTCGATGGCACGAACAGGCGCAGAGGCCAGCCATGGTCGGGCGTCAGGTCGTGCCCGTTCCAGGCGTAGCAGAGGAGATTCTCCTCCGAGTCAAGCACGCTGAGCGGAACGGACGTCGTGTAGCCGTACTCGGAGTGCGCGTTGACGTACTTCGCTTCGGGCTTTGGCTTGACGCGGTCGAGAATCTCGCGAATCGGCACGCCGGTCCACGTGTCGCCGAGGCGGCTCCAGCCGGTGACGCAGTGAATGTCCGCGACCACGTCTTTCGAGGGAAGGGCACGGAGCTCGCCATAGTCCAGCGTCAGCTCGTGCTCGATCGCGCCGAAAACCTTGAAATCCCACTTCGCGATCTCTGTTTTCGGCACGGGTCCGAAGTGGAGCAGTGGCCAGCGGTCCGGGGCGGTGAGGGTCTGGCCAGGCGGAATTCGCGCCGGGTCGACGCCCTCCGGAACCCGCTTGCCCTTGAACAGAAATGCCATCTGGCGAGTATAGGAACCGGTCGTCCGCGCCCGGTTGTTCCCGGTTCAGACACCATTTGGGGCCGGGCTATACTGGCCTTTCCCTTAGCTGGCCGAGCACGTGGGTCCGTAGCTCAATTGGGAGAGCGCTTGAATCGCACTCAAGAGGTAAGGGGTTCGAATCCCCTCGGATCCACCAGCTAACTTTTCATGTGCGAACCGAGGTCGTAAGCGGCGGCAACTCGCTGCGGAAGCAGCATCCGCCATACGGCCGGCGACGCGCGCCTCTGTCGTACGCGGCAGCCTCATCGCAAACAGCCGCACGTCGTGAAGCGTCACCACGAACCCAGGGTAGGTCTCGTTTCCGGACGGCTACAGTCACGCCCGTGGCAGTGGTTCGCTGGGCGGCAATCACGCTCCTCGTGCTCGAGGCTGCCGCTGCCGCTCTCTTTGCGTTTCTGCTCGGCTCCATCGCCGCCTTCTACTGGCCGGCCGAGCTGGCCTCGCGGCAGGCGTCGGCGCAGCGCCAGCTCTCCTTGTTGGACGCGCTGACCCAGGGCGCGCTTGTGATCGCCGTCTTCGTGATCTACGCCGCCTTGCCAGCGGCGATCGCACTGGGTGCGGCACGGCGACGCTCGTGGTGGCTGTGGGCGGGTGCGGCCTACCAGCTCGGCTGGGCGTTGCTGCTGACACCCGTGATCGTGGGCTCAGACCCGGACGTGAGCAAGGTCGGGCTCGTCGGAGCAGTCCTCTTCTTGTTCGCCGCGCTTGGCCAGAGACGCCGACGCCCTCGCCGGACCTAGCGCTTCTTCTCCACGATGTTCACCAGCCAGCTCATCCCGAGCTTGTCCGTCACTCCTAAGAGCGCCGCCGGCCCTGAGCCGAGACCTCGATCAAGCGAACCAGCCGGCTCGTACGGGTTTCCTCACGCCGGACATTCATCACCCAGTAGATCGACGTCTGCCGGTAGGACGGCGGCTGCCGGCTGAAGAACTTCCACGCGTCAGGATCGGCCCTGAACATCGCTTCGCGCTCCGCGTCGAGCGACGCCAGGTGCGATTCTCGTACGAGTAAACGCCCGATCGTGCCTCCTCGCGCCGCGCGAGCGCGGCCACCCCCGCCGGCATCATCAGCCCTTGCGCTGTGAGCTCCGCCACCTTGTTGATGTTGACCGCGCTCCAGTTGCTCTTCGGTTTGCGCGGCGTGAAGCGCTGCACGCGCGCAGCGTCGTCCATCCGGCGCGCGATGCTGTCGATCCAGCCGAAGCACAGGGCCTGGTCGACCGCCTCCGACCACGTCATGCCGCCTTTGCCGGACGCCTTGAGATGAAGCACGACACGGACCTCGGTCGCGGTGGCGTGGTGCTCGACGAGCCAGGCCCGGAACTCGGCCGGAGCCCGGAAGAATCGTGTCTCCATCGGCCCGATCTACCTCGTTCCCGCCCATGGATTCGGAGGGGGAGGGACCGTGCAATTTGCGGTAGCCGCGGACCCGGGCGGCGCGTATACGTTAAGCATCAAACCGACCAGCGGCCTTTACGTCGACGAACCATACCTCTCGATTCGCTGGGACGGCGTCCACCACCACGTCTACTCAGAGTGGGCATGCTTTCGCCAACAGCGCCGAGCTCCGCGCGGGCCTGCTCAAGGGCATCCAGGCGATCCGTGACAACCACGCCGCCGCGTACGTCAGCGACGCCCGGAAGGTGAAGGTGATCGTCCACGACGACCAGAGGTGGATCAAGGAGAAGTGGATGCCGCTGGCGCAGCAGGCGGGCCTCAAGCGGCTGGCGTTCGTCACCGCCCCCACCGGGCTCGGCAAGCTGACCATCGAGGACGTCAGCGGCCTGGTCGATCACAACGAGCTCCAGTCCCGGACCTTCGACTCCATGGCCGCCGCCAGGCAGTGGGTTTCGGAGACACCGGCAAGCTGATGGCGTCAGTGCTCGCCGCGAGCGAGCTGTCCGGCGGCGACCCTGTCTACTTCAACCGCCCCGGCGTCGCGCTGGTCACCTGGAACCCGGACCTCAAGGCCGTTTGCCTGGAGTCTCAGGGTTGGGCCGACACGGGCGAAGCGCAGGCGGCGCTGGACGCTGTGATTCGCGCCCTGAGGGCGCACCGCGGTTCACGATGCCTGGTCGACGGTCGCAAGATGAAGGTCATCAAACAGGCGGATCAAGAATGGATCACCGGAAATTGGCTTCCCCGCGCTCTCGCCGCCGGCCTCAGGCTGACGGCCATCGTCCAGCCCGCGAGCGGGCTCGCGACCATGAACATCGACGACATGGCCCGGGTGTCGGACACTGAGATGGGCTTTCGCTACTTCTCGACGGTCGAACGAGCTGCGCAGTGGCTCACGGATCCGCCCACTTCCGACTGATCAAACGCTTGATTGACTTTCGCGGCTGAGAGCAGCTGCGACCGGCTCCTCCTTCGGACGGCGCGTCGCGAGCACCGAGCCCGCGATCACGAGCACGAAGCCCACCGCCATCCCGACGGTGAAGCCCTCGTGCAGCACCACCACCCCGAGCAACCCGGCCACCGCCGGGTTGATGTAAGTGATGACCGTGGCCCGCACCGGCCCGATGGCGGCGATGAGCGCGAAGAACAGCACGAAGGCGACCGCCGTGCAAACGACCGCCAGCACCGAGACCGAAACGATCGCGTCGACCGGCGGGATAGACCTCGGCCACTGCACGGCGGCCACCGGCGCGTAAGCGACCGCGCAGGCCGCCAGCGATACCGCAATCACGCCCATGGACGGCAGCCTGCTGAGGTAGCGCGTCACGATGACGGGGCCCACCGCGTACGCGACCACGACAACTGCCATCTCGACGAGCGGGAGCCAGCCGGACGCCCTCAGGTCGAAGCCCACGATCGCCGCCACGCCGGCCACTCCGAGCAGCAGGCCGGAAAGGCTCGCCAGGCCGAGGTGCTCGCGGTTGCCGAGAGAGGTCGCGATCACCACGCCCACCAGCGGAACGGCCGACACGAGCAGGCCGGCGAGCGAGCTGGTGATTTTCTGCTCGGCGCTCGCGAGCATGAACCAGGGCACCCCGATCTCGACCGTCGCAAACGCCAGCAGCGGAAGCCAGCTCTTGATCAAGCCGCGTAGCTCGCCGCGCACGAGGACGATGGGCAGCAGGATCAAGGCTCCGATCGCGGTTCGCGCGAACACCAGCACCACCGGCGAGAGGTCGCTCACGGCGATCCGGATGAACAGGTAGGGAAGTCCCCAGATCACGCTCATGGCGATGAAAAGCAAAAGGCTCCGGCGAGTCATTGCGTCTTTAACCGGTCATCTGACCGCGGACTTCCATTCACCGCACACCCCACCACGTGGGGAGAGCCTTTCACCTCCCGGCCTTGAGGGGAGGTCGGCGCTGCCCGAAGGGCACCGCCGGGTGGGGGGAATCGCCAGGCAATAGCGGCTCGCGAAGCGAGCCCGGCCGGGTGGGGGGATGGGCCTTGCAACTGCGCTCGGGTACAGATGCTCTGATTGGCCGTTCTGCGTAGGTCTCACCGCACCCGAAGAGCGGCGGAGAGATCAGCAAAAGGCAACCTCGCCTGGGGCGACGACCAGCCGGGGGCCCCGACAATGGGTCCGTGGCTCGCTCTCCTGAGGTCCTCGGCCGCCGCGCGCTCAATCGCGCCGTGCTGGCGCGCCAGATGCTGCTGCGCCCGGCCCGGCTCTCCCCATCCGCCACGATCGAACGCCTGGTAGGCATGCAGGCGCAGGCGCCCAACCTCCCGTACGTCGGGCTGTGGGCGCGGCTCCAGGGCTTCCAGCCCGAAGAGCTGTCCCGCCTGGTCCGCACCAAACGAGCGGTCCGGACCACGATCATGCGGAACACGATCCACCTGGTGACGACCCGGGACGCCCTGCGTCTCAAGCCCCTGTTCCAGCCCCTGCACGAGCGAGGTTTCTTTCGGGGCAGCCCGTGGGGCCGTGACCTCAAGACGATGAACCCGGACGCCCTCCTCGAGGCCGGTCGCGAGATCATGGGTGAGCGGCCGCGCACGATCGCGGAGCTCGCCAGACTGCTGGCACCACGATTTCCGAACCACGACGCGCTCTCACTTGCCTACGGAGTGCGCTATCTGCTGCCCATGGTCTTCGCGACCCCGCGCGGAATCTGGCAAGCCGGCGGCCCGGTCACGCTGACGACGGTGGAGGCGTGGCTGGGCCGCTCGACCGGCCCAGCGATCGAGCCCGACGAGCTGGTCGTTCGCTACCTCGCCGCGTTCGGTCCAGCGTCGGCCGCCGACATGCGGGCCTGGTCCGGCCTCACGTTCCGCCCGGCATTCGAACGTCTGCGCCCTCGCCTGGAAGTCTTCCGCGACGAGCACGGAATCGAGCTGTTCGACCTGCCCCGCGCTCCCCGCCCCAAACCCGACACCCCCGTCCCGGTCCGCTTCCTGCCCGACTACGACAACATCCTGCTCGCGCACGCCGACCGGACCCGCATCATGGCCCCGGGGCAGCACATGGGGCTCTTCAGCAGCAACGGGATCATGAAAGGCTCAGTCCTCGTGGACGGATTCGTCCGGGCGGGCTGGAGGCCGATCGCGAACCAAAACGGGACAACCCTGGTCATCACTCCATTCGACGAGCCGATCCGCCGCCAGGACCAGGCGCCTGTTCTCGAAGAGGGCTTGCGCCTGCTCGCCTTTCTAGTGCCGGGCGAGAAGCATCTGGTCCGCTTCGGACCGGTGAACGCGGCGGCCAGGCAACCGCCGGTTCGGCCTGCCGCTGCACGCCCGCGGCCACGCGCTCGCCGTGTAGAGCCGCCAGCTGGTCGAGCGTCGATTGGAGGAATGACGGGTGCGGGCCGAGATAAGGTCAGCTCTTGAGGTAGCCGTCGTGCCACAGCTCGAACGCGAACAGCGTCCAGAGCTGCTTGCGGTTGTCGCGTCGTCCGGCGAGGTGATCGTCGATCAGCCGCTTGACGCTTTTCGGATCGAAGAATCCCTTGCCCGCGATCCGCTCCGGCGACAGCACCGACAGCATCTGCTCTTTGAGCGGACCCCGAAACCAGTGCGCGACGGGAATGCCGAAGCCTTTTTTCGGCCGGTTGAGGATGCTGTCGGGCAGGATGCCGCGCAGCGCGCGCTTGAACAGGAACTTCGAGCGAAGTCCGCGCAGCTTCATGTTCAGCGGGAGGTGCGTCGCGTATTCGACGAAATCGTTGTTCAGCAGCGGCACGCGCCCCTCGAGGGAGGCCATCATCGAGGCGCGATCCAGTTTGACCAGGATGTCGTTCTCGAGGTAAAGGCGCATGTCCATGAGCAGCACCTGGTTCAGCGAGTCCGCGCCTGCGCCCTGCCCGACGTCCGGCTCGTGGCTGCCGTTGGCGGACAGCTGATGCCGCACGTCCGCTGACAGCAGCGCCGTCCGCTCCTCCCGGTCGAACGAGCCCATCCAGCGCCGGTGACGCTCGGCCGTCGGAAACGCCGCGCCGCCGACGAATCGCTTGGCTCGGAAGTCGAAGCTCAGGTTGCTGCGCGAAACGGGCAGCCGGCGCACGACGGGTTCGACAAGTCCCTCGCGCAGCGCGCGCGGGGCCTTCATGTAGTAAGCCGCGAGCCGGTGCGCCTGCAGGGTGGGATATCCCGCAAACAGCTCGTCTCCCCCATCGCCGCCGAGCGCCACCTTGACGTGCCGGCGCGTGAACTCCGAAAGCAGGTACGTCGGAATGATCGAGGCGTCGCCCAGCGGCTCGTCGAGGAGGTTCGGGAGTCGCGGCACGAGGTCGAGCAGCATGCTCGGCTCGAGCGTGAGCTCGCGATGCTCGGTGCCGAGATGCTTCGCCACCAGGCGGGCGTGAGCCGACTCGTCGAACGATCGGTCCGCGAAGCCGACCGAGAAGCTCTTCACGTCCCCGCCGAGCTGTGTCATCATCGCCGTCACCGCGCTCGAGTCGATGCCGCCGGAGAGGAAGACGCCCAGTGGCACGTCGCTGATGAGCTCCTTGCGCACCGACTCGCGAAGCACGGTGCGCAGCTCCTCGCATTCCTCATCGAGGCCTCGCCGGGGCGCCTCATCGCGACCGCCCAGCTCCGGCGACCAGTAGCGTCTCAGCCGGTGCGTCCCATCCGACAACGACCACGTCATGGTGTGCGCGGGCAACAGCTTGACGATGCCACGCACGATGCTGCTCGGTGAAGGGACGAACTCGTGGGCGAGGTACTGATCGAGCGCGACGGGGTCGATGTCGCGACGCAGCGCCCGGTCGCGGAGCAGGGCTTTGAGCTCGGACGCGAAAACCAGGCGCTTGCCGTCGATGGCGTAGTGCAGAGGCTTGATGCCCATCCGGTCGCGAGCCAGCAAGACCGTGTCCTTACGGCGGTCGACGAGGGCGAAGGCGAACATGCCGTTCAGCCGCTCGACCATCTCCTCGCCCCACTCCTCGTAACCGTGGACCAGGACCTCAGTGTCGGACTGCGTATTAAAGGAGTGTCCGGCCGCGGCGAGCAGCTTCCGCAGCTCGAGGTGGTTGTAGATCTCGCCGTTCTGGACTACCCACACGGTCGAGTCTTCGTTGTGCATCGGTTGATGGCCGCCTGCCAGGTCGATGATCGACAGCCGGCGCATCCCGAGCGTCACGCTGAACTGTGATGCGCCCTGCGCGCGCCCGGCGATCTGAACCGTCCCCTCGTCGTCCGGCCCCCGATGCACCATCGCCGAGCACATCCGGTGAACCAGCTCGCGGCCGCCGGCCGGCTCGCCGCCGGCGATTCCGCAGATCCCACACATCAGTGAACCCGGCGGACCGTCGGCCTCCCATCTCCTCCCTCTCCCCCTCGGGGAGAGGGTCCGGGTGAGGGGCTTAAGCCTGCCTGACCGTGGTTGCGAGAAGGTCTTTCGATGATCTCCCGCACCACGTAGGTCGTCTTGGCCTGCGACTCGTGGTACGTGCGAATCGAGAGCTCGGCCAAAAGCCCCATCAGGATGAACTGCACTCCGACGATGGCGAGAAAGACGGCGAGCAGCAGCAGCGGGTTGTCGTGCGCGTACGGGTGGGGCGGCAAGATCTTCTGGATGATCACGATCGCGGCGAAGACGACGGCCAGGGCCCACAACCCGAAGGCGGCGAACCCGAAGAAGTAGATCGGCTTGGTCGAGTAGCTGCCCAGCAGCTTGACCGTCATCAGGTCGAGCAGCACGCGCGAGGTGCGTGCCAGGGAATACTTCGACTTGCCGAACGATCGAGGCCGGTGATTGACGGGCAGCTCCGTGATCCGCGCGCCGACCCACGACGCGTACACCGGGATGAACCGGTGCATCTCGCCGTAGAGCTTCACGTCCTGGATCACCTCACGCCGGTAGGCCTTCAGCGTGCAGCCGAAGTCGTTGAGCGGCACGCCGGTGACCCGGGCGATGATCCAGTTGGCGATCTTCGACGGCAGCACTCTGACGGCGTCGTCCTTCCGGTCCTTGCGCCAGCCGCTGACCACGTCGAATCCCTCGTCGACCTTCTCGAGGAGGCGCGGGATGTCGTGCGGATCGTTCTGCATGTCGCCATCCATGAAGACCAGGATCTCGCCGCGGCTGTTGTCGATCCCGGCCTGCACCGCCGCCGTCTGCCCGAAGTTCCGGCGGAAGCTCACGACGCGCACGTGCGCGTCGCGCGAGGCGAACTTGCCAAGCCGCTCGGTGCTGCCGTCGCGGCTGCCGTCGTCGATGTACAGGACCTCATAAGAGGTGTCGAGCGCATCGAGCACCCCGATCAGCTCCTCGTGCAGCGGCTCAACGCTCTCGACCTCGTTGTAGACGAGCACGATCACAGAAAGTCGCGGCGCGACAGTGGCGGCATGCCGAGTCCGGGTGGCCATTTCAGCGATTGTAGGGTGAGCTCTTCATCTCCCTCTCACCTCCCCGCCTTGCTGGGGAGATCGGCCGGGCGGGGGGACGGAGCCAGCTTTCACCTCCCCACCTTGTGGGGAGGTCGCCCGGGTGGGGGGATGGGCTTTGCAACGGCCGTCGTAATCCATCAATTAATCTCAAAACAAGATGACCGTCGACGCTATGAACCTGACCGGGCACGATCGCGCCGACGCCCGGCCCGTGGCCTGGTGGATCTTTCCCACAGTTCCGCTGCTGGCCGCGGCGATTGGATTCGCCTGGACCCTGCGCGGCGAGCTGATGCGTCTTTACGGAATGACCGGACCGTCCTGGGACTTTGCCTACGACCAGCAGGTCATCTGGAACATCTCGGTCGGCCAGGGCTTCTACTCGAGCTTCGCGCGCGCCAACTTTCTGGGCATCCATTTCGAGCTCATCTTCGTGGTGCTCGCCGCGGTCGAAAAGCTGTGGCCTAACCCGGCGGTGCTGTTGATCTTCTCGTCGGCGGGACTGGCGGCGACCGCACCGGCGGCTTACCTCTTCTTTCGGTCGCTGCTGCCGGCGGACCGGTCCGCGTCGCCGTGGCTCGCGGTGGCGCTCTCGGCCCCGATCCCGTTCTGGGCCGCAATCCAGGAGGCTGCTCGCGATTTCTTCCACCCCGAGAACATGGCGTTGGCGCTCGCGCTGCTCGCCGCTTGGGCGGGAATCCGCGGCCATCGCGTGGCGATGTGGGTCCTGTGCGTGCTGGTCTTAATGTGCAAGGAGGACCAGGTCTACACGATCGGTGTCCTTGCGCTCCTGATGAAGGTCTATGGAGCGCCGGTGATTCGCAAGCAATGGCGGTTCATCCTCTACCTCGCCGGCGCGTGGTTCCTGGTCGGCACGGGGATCGTTCAGCAGCACTTCCGCGACGGCGGCTACACCGATTTCGTTTATTACCGCTGGCTGGTCGGGCTCGACCCCACGCTGCCGGTGTCGCCAGGCACGGTCATCGCAGCGATTCTGCGACCCGCCGCTCTGCTCTCGGTCGCCGGGGTGATCGCGAGCATGTTCGCGCTGCCGGTGCTGGCGCCGCGCTGGCTGCTGCTGGTGATCCCCCCCTACCTGGCCAACGTCATGAGCGGCCACGACCCGCAGAACATCCTGCACCTCCACTACGTGCTGCTCCTGCTCTTTCCCCTCGTCGTCGCGGGAGGAGTTGGCGCCCGCAAGTTGCTGGAGATGCGTTCGATCAGGCCTGCCACCGCCCTTGTGGCCATCCTTCCCGCGCTGGTCCTGGGCTGGGGTACGGGACGCTTTCCACCTGCGCTCGGTGCGAGCTTGAGTCTCTTTTCACATCCCAACGCCGTCGCCGAGCTGCGGACGGCCACCGCGATGATCCCGGCCAACGCGCCGGTCAACGCCGACGATGCGCTGGCAGTGTGGCTCGCCAACCGCCACACGATCAACGACTTCCCGGACTACCTTGACGGCACCTGCTACGTCGTGATCGATCGCCAGGCGTACATCGACGGGCCGACCGATCCGGTCAAGCGCCAGGCCGCGATCGACCAGCTCCCCAGCAGCGGCCGGAGCCTGCTCTACGACGACGGCCGCTTCCAGGTCTGGAGCCCGGTCGGAGACTGAGTCCCCTTCGGCGCTTCGCGCCACGTCCCCACAAGTGGGGAGGCCAGGCCGGTTTCGTACTCTTAGGGGTCCAATGGCCGTCCCAAGTTCGACCAGAGAGCGTCTCGATCGGCTGTTCAAGCAGCGGATCGTGATCTTCGACGGCTCGATGGGCGTGATGCTCCAGCACAAAGGCCTCAGCGACGACGACTTCCGCGGAGAGCGCTTTCGCCATCACCCCAAGCCGCTCCGTAACAACAGCGACGTCCTGTGCTTGACGCAGCCGGCTCTGGTCACGCAGGTCCACCGCGAGTACCTGGAGGCCGGCGCCGACATCATCACGACCAACACCTTCACCGCGACGCGGGTGTCACAGGCCGACTACGGCCTGGCGGACGTCGCCTACGAGATGAACCTCGAGGGCGCGCGACTCGCGCGCAAGGCCGCAGACGCCTTCGAGAACCGCTTCGTCGCGGGCTCGTTGGGCCCGACCAACGTCACGCTCTCGCTTTCGCCTCGGGTCGACGACCCGTCCTATCGCGACGTCACGTTCGACGAGCTGAAAGACGGATACGCCGAGGCGGCGCGCGCGCTGCGCGAGGGCGGCGTGGACTTCCTCCTCATCGAGACCGTCTTCGACACGCTCAACAGCAAGGCCGCGATCGCGGCGGTGAAAGAGGTGACGCCGGAGCTGCCGCTCTTCGTATCGATGACGGTGGTCGACCGCAGCGGCCGCAACCTCTCGGGCCAGACGGTCGAGGCGTTCTGGACGTCGGTCGAGCACGCCGAGCCCTTCGCCGCGGGCATCAACTGCTCGCTCGGCGCCACCGAGATGCGGCCCTACATAGCGGCCATGTCGCGCGTCGCGCCCGTCTACGTCTTCTGCTACCCGAACGCCGGGCTGCCCAACGCGTTCGGCGGCTATGACGAGGAGCCGCCGACCACCAGCCGGCTGCTGAAGGAGTTCGCCGGGGCCGGCTATTTGAACGCCGCGGGCGGATGCTGCGGGACGGGACCCGAGCACATCCGCCAGATTCGCGAGGCGCTCGAGCACATCCCTACGCGCGAGGTTCCTGAACGCGTCAAGCGGACGAGCTTCAGCGGACTCGAGCCTTTCGAGATCGGGCCCGACTCGGGCTTCGTGGTGGTCGGCGAGCGCACCAACGTCACCGGGTCGATTCGCTTCCGCCGCCTGATCGAGAGCGGTGACTTCACCGGCGCGGTACAGGTCGCGCTCGACCAGGTGCGGGGCGGCGCCAACCTGCTCGACGTGAACATGGATGCGGACCTCCTCGACTCCGAGGCGGCGATGGTCCGGTTTCTCAACCTCATCGCGACCGAGCCCGAGATCGCGCGAGTTCCGATCATGGTCGACAGCTCCAAGTGGACGGTGCTCGAGGCCGGGCTGAAGTGCGTGCAGGGCAAGGGCGTGTGCAACTCGATCAGCCTGAAAGGGGGCGAGGAGTCTTTCCTCGAGCAGGCTCGCAAGGTGCGCGAGTACGGAGCGGCCGCCGTGGTGATGGCATTCGACGAGGTCGGCCAGGCGGACACGTTCGAGCGCAAGGTCGCGATCTGCAGCCGCGCTTACAAGCTGCTCACCGAGAAGGCCGGCTTCCAGCCAGACGACATCATCTTCGACCCCAACATCCTGCCGATCGCGACCGGCATCGAGGAGCATGCTGCCTACGCCAAGAACTTCATCGACGCGACGAGGGAGATCAAGAGGCTCTTTCCGCGGGTGCGAGTTTCGGGCGGCGTGTCGAACCTCTCCTTCTCCTTCCGCGGCAACGACCGCGTCCGCGAGGCCATCCACTCGGCCTTCCTCTACCACGCGATCCGCGCCGGCCTGGACATGGGCATCGTCAACGCCGGGCAGCTGGTCGTGTACGAGGACATCCCGAAAGACCTGCTCGAGTTGGTCGAGGACATCATCTTCGACCGCCGCCCGGACGGCACGGAACGGCTGGTGGAGTTCGCGAAATCCGTCACGGGTACGGGCACCAAGCGAGAGAAGGACCTCGCGTGGCGCGAGGGTTCCGTCGAGGAGCGGCTCGCGCACGCCGTGCTGCACGGCGAGGTCGAGTTCATCGAGGCGGACGCCGAAGAGGCGCGGGTCAAGTACGGAAAGCCGCTCCTGGTCATCGAAGGTCCGCTGATGGACGGCATGAAGGTCGTCGGCGACCTGTTCGGCGCGGGCAANNACAACTACGAGGTCATCGACCTCGGAGTGATGGTGCCGGTCGACAAGATCCTCGACACGGCGATCGAGCTGGGCGCGGACGTCGTGGGCCTCTCCGGGCTCATCACCCCCTCGCTCGACGAGATGGTCGTGGTGGCGAAGGAGATGACGCGGCGCGAGTTCAAGATCCCGCTGCTGATCGGCGGCGCCACCACCTCAAAGCAGCACACCGCCGTGCGCATCGCGCCCGCATACGACGGTTCCACCGTCCACGTGCTCGACGCTTCGCGCGTGATCGGCGTCGTCTCCGACCTGCTGGATGACGACCGCCGCGGCCCGTTCGACCGCGACAACCGCATCCTCCAGGACAAGCTGCGCGCGCAGCACTCCACCTCGCGGCGCGCGCTCCTCACGCTCGCCGATGCCCGTGCGAAGCGGCAGCGGCTCGCCTTCGACGACCTGCCCACGCCGCCTTTCACTGGCACCAAAGTGGTCGAACCAAGCATTTCAGTTCTGCGCGCATACATCGACTGGACCTTTTTCTTCCACGCCTGGGAGCTGAAGGGAAAGTTCCCGGCCATCCTCGAGAGCCCATCGCACGGCGCGGTCGCCCGCGAGCTGTTCAGCCACGCCGAGGAGATGCTGGACGAGATCCAGGCCAAAGGCTGGCTGCAAGCCAGAGGCGTTTACGGCTACTGGCCGGCGCGCGCGGAGGGCGACGACATCGCACTGGAGAACGGAGTGCGCTTCCCCATGCTCCGCCAGCAGGTCGACCACGGCGACGACAAACCGTACTTCTCGCTGGCGGATTTCATCGCGCCCGCCGGGCGCGCGCAGGGCGCACCTGAAAGATTCGCCGACCACCTCGGTGCATTCGCTCTCACCGCGGGCCTTGGCGTAGACGAGCTCGCGGAGCGGTTCCAGGCCGAGCACGACGACTACCGCGCGATCATGGTCAAGGCGCTTGCCGACCGGCTGGCCGAGGCTTTCGCCGAGTACCTGCACGAGATGGCGCGCCGCGAGTGGTACGAGAAGGGCCCGAAGCTCTCCGGCGAGGACCTGATCGGAGAGAGGTACCGCGGCATCCGCCCTGCGTTCGGGTATCCAGCCTGCCCCGACCACTCCGAGAAGCACAAGCTGTTCGACCTGCTCGGCGCGCGCTCGATCGGCATGGACCTCACCGAGTCGGGCGCGATGACACCGACCGCCGCCGTGGCCGGCCTGTACTTCGCCCACCCGCAGTCGCGATATTTCATGGTCGGAAAGGTCGGCCGCGACCAGGTCGAGGACTACGCCCGCCGCAAGCAGATGCCCGTCACCGAAGCCGAGCGCTGGCTCCGCCCCATCCTGGGCTACGAGGAAGACCCGCCTCGGTGAAAGCCAGGGGGCGGCTCCTGCCGGCCCACTGGATCCCAATCGCCGCGATCGCCGCCCCTGCGGTCACCGCCGTGAGAGCGGGCTCGCCAACCAGTCAAGAATTTCGGGGAGCCGGTTGAGCGAAGAGATGTGTCCATCGCCGGTCAAGAGCATCGCCCTGCACCGTGGCAGCCTTCCGGCCAGATAACGCCCATGGGAAATCGGGACCAGGCGATCGAGCTCGCCATGCCACAGCCAGACTTCGACGCGAACGTCTTCGAGCGCAAAACCCCAAGGGCGCACCGTGATCAGGTCGTCCTCGAACCAACCCTCGGCGCCATTTTGAAACGCATCGCGCAGCTGGTCCGTAAAACGCTCCCTTCGCCCTGGTTCGCGGGCCGCGGCGACATCGACGGGGTCGAGGGCGTTGTCCAGGAGCGCGAAGAACGTCGAGGGATTGTCGTAAAAAGCCGCAACAGCCTTCTCGACGTCCAGCCGGTCGTCCTCGGGGTTCTCCTTCAGCATCTTGCGCGATTCGAGGTTGATCTCGGGCATGCCGGCCGTGATGTCGAACCCAGGATCATCCTCTGGTGCCGGACAGCCCAAAACCGCCACCCGCACCACCCGGTCGGGCAAGAGAGCACCGAGTGCGAGTGCGTGAGGACCGCCTCCCGACCACCCGAATACCGAGACCCGATCTATCCCCAGATGGTCGAGCACGCGCTCGACATCCGCGGCGTGATCGCCGACCGTGCGGCTCGGCTGCGGGTCCGAAAGTCCGAAACCTGGCCGGTCAAGAGAGACGTGCCGCCGGCCCGAGTGATCCGGCGTTTGGTACGGAACGAGGCGGCCCCCGGGCGTGCCATGGCAGTGAACGATCGCCGGAGCAGCGGGATCGGAATCGCCCCACACGGCGAAACCCACATGCCGGCCATCGCCGACCTGCAAGCGAGCTGAGCGGAGCGGTGCATCCACGGCGCGGAGTCTAGTCCGGGCCTGGCGCGGGTGAACCGAAGGTGATGGTCGGGGGGATCGTCACCATCCGTCCTTCATCGCCGCGGATGATCTGCCAGTTCCCTTCGTGGACCATCCAGTGATGGCGATAACACAAGAGAGCGAGGTTTTCCAGTTCGTTCGTGCCGCCATGAATCCAGTGCACGAGATGGTGCCCTGATGACCAGGTCGCCGGCCGCTCGCAGCCCGGCCAGGTGCAGTGCCCGTCGCGAACATTGAGCGCCTTGCGAGCGGGTCCCGAGATCACGCGCTTCGCGCGTCCGACGTCGATCACCATCGAGTCCGAGCCGAGCAGGATGCGCGTGATCGATGCATCGCAGGCCAGCCTCTCCACCGTCCTGGAAGAGATGGGAAGCGAGAGTTCCATGTCCGCCGCCGGTGCGCCGGGCAGACCACGCAAGGTCTCCAGCGAGGTCGTGACCATCAGATGCGTTCGCTGGCTTGCCTGCTGTGGAATGAGGCCGCTGTCCAGGGCGTGCATGGAGAGCTCGATCAGGGCATCCCCCATCCGGTGATCCCTCTCCCGATCGTCGTGGGCCCCGGACTTCCGCGCCAGCGGCTCCAGGGCGGTGCGCAGCACAGCACCTCCTTCCGGATCGAACACGCCGCTCAGAAGCAGCGATCCATCCACAGTCGTGCTCAATTTGAGCCGCCGGTTGAGCACCTGCTCCGCCTGCTCCTCCGCGTAACGCTTCGCGTCGGCGGCGTGCCGGTAGTGGGTGCAGATGAAATAGAACTTGCCGGGAGAGCTCTCTCGAGCCTTCTCGATCAGCACCGTCTCGTCAAACCGATCGCCAAGCGCGTCCGCCGTCCTTGCCATCGACGTCACATGCGCGAAGCCGATCTCGCCCTCCGCCAAAGCGTGGACGCTCTCAGGGATCCGATCAACCGCCTCACCCACAGCGACGCTGTTGGCGGCGGCCCCGCTGGTCATGTGGCAGTTGAAGCGGATCCAGTCGATTGGGCTGACAAAGCCGTCGTCGTCGTATCTGTCCCTGGTCGCAAACTCGGCCGCAAGACGGGCGATGTGCATGTCCTGCACGTCCCGCACGTGGCACGCAACGATCAGCTCGTCGGCCAGTCCATCGTCAGAAAGCTGCTCGATTGCGAGCGTGCTCGGTGCGGTGTCCATGGGTCGATCTTACGAACATATGTTTGACAATCAACCCAGGCTGTTAAGACCGCCACCAACCCGTCTGGGACCTGTTGACTTCGCGCTTAAAGGGAGTCGGCTCGGAAGAGGAGAAGGGTAGATGTCGATGATTGCTGCACGTCGCGGTTTCGGGTTCCTGGTCGCGATCGCAGTTCCTCAGCGCGAACTGCCCCTGACGAAAACCTAACCCCGGGCCGCCTGGATCGCCTCCCACACCCGCATGGGGTGCGCCGGCATGTCGATGTGCCGCACGCCCAGGTGTGACACCGCGTCGATCACCGCGTTCTGCACGGCCGGCGTCGACCCGATCGTCCCCGACTCGCCCACCCCCTTCATGCCGAGCGGGTTCAACGGCGTCGGCGTCTCCATCGACACCGTTTCGATGAACGGGATCTCGCCGATCGAAGGGATCGCATAGTCGGTGAGACTCGTGGTCAGCGGGTTCCCATCCGCGTCGTAGACGAACTCCTCATACAGTGCCTGCGCCACGCCTTGCGCAACACCCCCATGGATCTGCCCCTCGACAAGCATCTGGTTCAGCACCGTCCCGCAGTCGTCCACGGCGATGTGCCTGACCAGGCCCGCCTGTCCCGTCTCGACGTCGACCTCGACCACCGCTACGTGGCATCCAAATGGGAACGTCTGGCCGTCCTGCTCGAACTCGTGCTCGACCGCGAGCGTGGCCGTCGAAGCGAGGTCCGCCCAGCTCAACGCCGAATCGGGCACACCCTTCACGCCAAATCGACCACCCTCGAAACGCTCGATGTCCTCTTCGCCCGCCTCCAGCCGCCTGGCGGCCTCCGCGCGCGCGGCATCGACGAGCTCTATGCAGGCGCCGCGCAGCGCGCTTCCGCCGAGCTGCAGCGAGCGCGATCCGTACGTGCCGTCCCCGCTGCGCACCCTGCCGGTGTCCGACTGCACGACCGTCACCCTTTCGATCGGCACGTCGAGCAGCGACGAGACGAGCTGCGCGTATGCGGTCTCGTGTCCCTGCCCGCTGGCGGTGGTCCCCGCTGTGACCACGACCGATCCATCCGCCTCCACGCGTGCCGCTCCGAGCTCCGAGGTCAGTTGGACCGCCGTCATCTCGACGTAACAGCTCACCCCGATGCCCAGCTGCACTCGGTCGCCGCGCTCGCGGCGCGCTCTCTGCTCGCGCCGCAGCTCTTCGTATCCAGCGGCCTCGACCGCCAGGTCCAACGCCCGCTCGTAGTCGCCCGAGTCGTAGAGGGCCCCGGCGGCGGTCGTGTACGGGAACGGCCCTCTGATGAAGTTGCGCCGGCGAAGCTCCACCGGATCCATACTCAGCTCTAGCGCGAGCAGGTCCATCGCACGCTCGACCATCGAGATCGCCTCAGGTCTTCCGGCGCCGCGGTACGCAGACACAACCGTGGTGTTGGTCAAGACGCTGCTGGTCCGGAACCGGATCCTGGGGATTTCGTAGACCCCGGACGACATCAGCATCGTGAAACCCGGAAGGGCGGACCCCAGGCCGGCGTCGGCGCCGCAGTCGGCGATGATCTCGGCTTCGAGGCCCACCAGCTTGCCGTCGCGGGTTGCTCCCAGCGCCACGTCCTGCACCTGGGCGCGGCCGTGACTCATCGCGACCATGTTCTCGGACCGATATTCGAACCAGCGCACCGGCCGGTCGAGCTTCAACACCGCCGCCCCGAGCACGGTCTGCTCGGGGTACGTCATGAGCTTGGCGCCGAACGCGCCTCCCACATCGGGGGCTATGACGCGCACCTTCTCCTCCGGCAGACCGAGAGAATCCGCCACCTGCGAGCGGACCCGAAATGGCACCTGCGTCGAGACCCACATGCACAGGCCGCCCTCGCCATCGGGCTCGACCACGGCGGCGTTGGCCTCGATGGGGACCGCGGCGAGACGCTGGTTGACAAAACGGCTGCGGACGGAAACGTCAGCTCCGTCAAGCGCGCCCGGCTCGCCGATCTCGAAATCCAGGATGAGGTTGTCGTCGCGGTCGGCGTACACGAGGGCCGCGCCCGGGGCGAGGGCGGCCGTGCTGTCGATGATCGCCGGCAGCTGCTCGTAATCGACCGCAACGGCCGCCGCTGCGTCGACCGCGTCCTCCCGCGTCTCGCCGATCACGATCGCGATCGCATCGCCGACGTAGCGCACCATGTCGGAAGCCAGGCGCGGGCGGGGCGTGAAAGTCTCGAACGCGAGGTCCGCTGCGCCGAAGATTGCGACCACTCCGGGCATCGCTCCCGCCTCCGCGGTGTCGATGCCTTTGATCCGGGCGTGGGCGAGCGTCGAGCGTACGAAGACCGCGTGGAGGCACCCTTCGGGCTGCACGTCGTCGGTGAACCTGCCGGCGCCCGTCACCAGGCGCCGGTCCTCCCGCCGTTTCACGGCGCCGCCAAGCGCCGCGTTCACCGCCACTTAGAGCAGTGCCGCGTGGGCGATCAACGAGAGATTCGGCGCCCAGGTGGGCCAGATGCTAGGCGCCGCCGAGCAACGCAGCGCGCGCATCCCGGTGGATGCGTAAGCGAGTAGCGCAGGCGGCAACAACGCAGATGGCCCGCATGGGCGGCGAAGATCCGCTGTATCGGCCCGCGCGGCCGTGCTCATAGCTCGTGCAGGTTCTCCACGATCGCCTCCTGCGTCGTGCGGGCGATCACGACCACGGCCTCCTCGTCGGAGTGCTCGTTGGACTCGACGTGGTGGACGAACGGCGGGATGTAGATGTAGTCGCCGGGCTTGGTCCGCACCCGGAGCTCGCTCCCGCCGTCCGAATAGATGAACTCTGGGTGGCCCGCCACCACGTAGATCCCGGTCTCGCTCTCGCCGTGGTGATGCGGTCCGGACGCGACACCCGGCGCGACGTGCGTCTCCCCCATCCAGATCGCCCGGCTCCCGACGGAGTCGCCTGACAAGGCCGCCAAACGCGTCATCCCGGCGGTCTGAGCGGTCCCGGCGCTGCACTCTTCGGAGGAGACGTGAAAAAGCTTGGCCACAGTGGCATTGAGGATACTTGCGAGAGATGTCTGAGCGATCGGTGAGTTGGGGCGTGCTGCCGCGCTACTTCGGCTATAGGGGCGACGCCGTCGAGACCACGTCCGAGACTGCAGACGCGATCCTTGCCGCCATGGGCGCCGGCAGCGACCACCCGCCGCGCGCCCGGCGCCGGGAGATTCCGCCGGTCAAGAGCGCACCTCCGCCGAGCCGGGCGTGGGGCTGGGCGGCGCAGATCTACGCGGTGCGCTCGCGTGAGAGCTGGGGCATCGGCGACCTCGCCGACCTCCGCCGCCTCGGACGGATGGCAAGGAGCCAGGGCGCATCGGTGCTGCTCATCAACCCGCTCGGCGCCCAGCCTCCCACCCCCCACCAGGAACCCTGTCCTTATTACACGTCCTCGCGCCGCTTTCTGAACACCCTGTATCTGAGGGTTGAAGAGGTGCCCGGCGCCGAGCTGCGCGCGGCGGTGCTCGAAGGGCTTCGGGCGGAAGCGCTGGCCCTGAACGCGGCGAGGCTCATCGACCACGATGCGGTCTTCCGCCTCAAATCCCTTGCGCTCGAGGCCATCTTCAAGGCGGCACCCGATCCGCCAGGCCTGCAGGCATGGGTCCGCGGCCAGGGCAAGGGACTGCTTGACTACGCCACGTTCACCGCCATCGCCGAGATCCACGGCGTGGCGTGGCGCAGCTGGCCGGCCGAGCTCCGGCACCCGCGAAATGAAGGCGTGGCGACCAGGAGAGAACAGCTGGCGAACCGGGTGGCCTTTCACCGGTGGGTGCAGTTTCATCTGGATCGGCAGCTGGCCAGGGCTTCGAAGGAGATCGGCCTCATCACCGACGTCCCGGTCGGGTTCGCCGCCGACGGCTGCGACGCCTGGCGCTGGCAGGACCTGCTCGCGGCGGACATGCGGGTAGGCGCCCCTCCCGACTTCTTCTTTCCCGACGGGCAGGACTGGGGCATGCCTCCCTTCGACCCGTGGAAGCTGCGAAAGGCGCATTTCGAGCCTTTCGTCGAGACGGTCCGCAGCACGGCGAAGCACGCCGCGGGCCTGCGCCTCGACCACGTGATGGGTCTGTTCCGCCTGTTCTGGATAACGCCAGGCGCTCACGCGTCCGGCGGCGCCTACGTGCGGTATCCGTCCCGCGAGCTGCTCGCCATCCTCGCCGAGGAGAGCCACAGGTCGCACACCTTCGTCATCGGCGAGGACCTCGGGCTCGTGGAGCCGGCGATGCGCAGCCGCCTGCGCGAGCGCGGCGTGCTGTCCTATCGCCTGCTGTGGTTCGAGGACGCGGCCCCTGAAAAGTGGCCTCGGGAGTCGGCCGGCGCGATCGGCACGCACGACCTGCCGACGGTGGCCGGGATCTGGAATCTCAGCGAGCCCGACGAACGGCAGCACCACCTGCGCTGGCGCCTGACGGAGTCGACGGGCCTGCCCGACGGGACGCCGCCGGTCGACGTTGCCGTGGCTGCATATGAGAGGCTCGCGCACGCTCGATCGCGCATCGTCCTCGCTTCCTTCGAAGACGCGCTCGGAATCGACGAGCGGACCAACGTGCCGGGCACGACCACTGAGCGACCCAACTGGCGCCTCGCGCTGACAAAGCCGCTGGAGGACATCGAACACGACGCAGGCGTGCTTCGGATCGCCGAATCCATGCGAGCTGCCCGCCGCTAGTACGATCACACCATGATCGGTAGAGCGAAGCTGGCCGGCACCGAGCTCGATTTCTATCCGCTGAGCGCCTTGCCGAAGTCCGGCATCCCCGACCCCTCCGGCCTGCCGATGACCGTCAAAGTTCTTCTCGAAGGCCTCGTGCGGCTGGCCGAGACCGGCACCACCGCGGAGGAAAACGTCAAGGCGCTCGCGGCCTGGCCGGCGGCCCCGCCGAAAGATGCCGAGCTCCCATTTCTTCCCGCGCGCGTCCTTATGCAGGACTTCACCGGCGTGCCCGCGGTCGTCGACCTCGCGGCGATGCGCTCGGCCATGAAGCGGGCGGGCAAGGACGCCGGCAAGGTCGACCCACTCGTGCCGGTCGACCTGATCATCGATCACTCCGTGCAGGTCGACTCGTTCGGCTTCCGCGACTCATACACGCGGAACATTCAGCGCGAGATCGAGCGCAACCACGAGCGGTACGCGCTGCTGCGGTGGGCCCAGCAGGCGTTCCACAACTTCTCCCTCGTGCCGCCCGGCATGGGCATCTGCCACCAGGTCAACCTCGAGTACGTCGCGAAGGTCGTCCAGGTCCGAGACCTCGGCGGTCGCAAGCTCGCCATCCCGGACACCCTCATGGGCACCGACTCGCACACCACGATGGTCAACGGGCTCGGCGTACTGGGATGGGGCGTAGGCGGGATCGAGGCGGAGGCGGCGATGCTCGGGCAGCCGGCGTATCTCGCCACCCCGGTTGTCGTCGGCGTCCGCTTCATCGGCGCGCTGCCCGCCGGGTCGACCGCAACCGACCTCGTGCTGACGCTCACCGAGATGCTGCGCAAGCACGGCGTGGTCGAGAAGTTCGTCGAATTCTGCGGGGACGGCCTGTCGAGCCTCTCTGTCCCGGATCGCGCCACCCTCAGCAACATGTGCCCGGAGTACGGGGCGACCTCAGCCCTCTTTCCGGTCGACGCTCAGACGCTGCGCTACCTGGACGTCACCGGCCGGAGCCGCGAGCAGATCGACCTGGTCGAGCGATACACCAAGGAGCAGGGCCTCTTCCGCACGGACGGCGACAAGACCCCGAAGTTCAGCGAGATGCTGGAGCTGGACCTCGGCAAGGTCGAGCCGAGCCTGGCCGGGCCCAAACGCCCGCAGGACCGTGCTCCGCTGCCGAAGGTCTGGGAGAGCTTCACCGCCGCGTTCGGCAACGGGCCCAGGCCCAGCGCCGATTCGCTCGGGCGCCTCGCCGATGAAGGCGGTCCGGTCAACGGACGCGCTGCAACGGCGGTGGCCGCCAGGCCGGCCGCCAAGCTCGAGAACGGATGCGTCGTCATCGCCGCCATCACGAGCTGCACCAACACGTCCAACCCTTCGGTCATGGTCGCCGCCGGGCTGCTGGCCAAGAAAGCCGTCGAGCTCGGTCTCGAGGTGAACTCTTACGTCAAGACAAGCCTCGCGCCCGGATCCCGCGTCGTCACCGACTACCTCGAGACGGCCGGCCTCATGGCGCCGCTGGAGAAGCTCGGATTCTTCCTCGTCGGCTACGGATGTACGACCTGTATCGGCAACTCGGGCCCGCTGTCGAGCCCGGAGGTCGAGGCCGCCGTGACCACGGAGGACCTCAGCGTGGTCGCCGTGCTGTCCGGCAACCGCAACTTCGAGTCGCGCATCCATCCGCTGGTGAAGGCGAGCTACCTGGGGTCGCCGCCGCTGGTGGTCGCGTACGCGCTCGCCGGCACGGTGAACATCGACCTGACGACGGATCCCATCGGCCATACGAAAGATGGCAAGCCGGTGATGCTCTCCGAGCTGTGGCCCGCGCAGTCCGAGGTCAACGAGGTGGTCCAGCGCTGCGTCCAGCAGGACATGTTCAAGCGCGAGTACTCGAAGATCTTCGAAGGCGACGAGCACTGGAAGACGATGTCCGCGCCGACGGGGCCGATCTTCCAATGGGACGAGAAATCCACTTACGTCCACGAGCCTCCGTACTTCGAAGACTTCGGACCCGAACCCAAAGCGCTGACCGACGTCGAAGGGGCGCGCGTGCTCGCGGTGCTCGGCGACTCAGTGACGACCGACCATATCTCTCCCGCGGGCGCGATCCCGCAGGACAGTCCGGCCGGCCGCTACCTCATCGAGCACGGCGTCGAGCGAAGTGAGTTCAACAGCTTCGGGGCGCGGCGCGGCAACCACGAGGTGA
>PLYZ01000083.1:105614-105762 GCA_003151935.1 Candidatus Dormiibacterota bacterium
GAGTTCGCGCACGGCGAGAACCTGCTGTCGCTCGGGCTAACGGGCCGCGAGCGCTTCACAATCAAGGGGATCGACGCGATCAAGCCGGGCCAGCAGGTCGAGGTCGAAGCCGTCGCCGACGATGGCAAGAAGACCACCTTCAAAACCC
>PLYZ01000015.1 GCA_003151935.1 Candidatus Dormiibacterota bacterium
GTAATCACCATCGACAACCCGGCGATGCTGCCGGATCCAACCATGATCGAGTCCATCTCCGAGCCCTACGTGAAGCTATCCATCATCGTACCGTCCGCCTACGTCGGGCCGATGATGGAGCTGTGCCAGGAGCGCCGCGGCGCTTTCAAGCACCTCGAGCACAGGCCGGGTGACCGGGTCGTGCTCGAGTACGAGATCCCGCTGGGCGAGATCATTCACGACTTCTACGACCAGCTGAAGTCGCGCTCGAAGGGCTACGCCTCGATGGATTACGAGATGATCGGTTTCCGCGAAGGCGACCTGGTCAAGCTTGACGTTCTCGTCGCGGGCGAGCCTGTGGATGCTCTATCGCTCATCGCGCACCGCGGCAAGGCACAAACGCAAGGCCGCAAACTTGTCGAGAAGCTCAAGACGATCATCCCGCGGCAGATGTTCATCGTGCCGCTGCAGGCGGCGATCGGCGGCAAGGTGGTGGCTCGCGAAACGATTGCGGCGATGAGGAAGGACGTGCTTGCGAAGTGCTACGGCGGTGACATCACACGCAAACGCAAGCTGTTGGAAAAGCAGAAGGAAGGCAAGAAGCGGATGAAGCGCGTGGGTTCGATCGAGATTCCGCAAGAGGCGTTCATGGCGGTGCTGAAGCTTGATTAGGCAGATGCGCACCGGTCGCCCCGGTCACGCCGGCAGGTAGAAGGGTCGGCTCAGCCGGCTTCCGCGATCCCCTGGCGCCTGCGCGCCGCCTGGAACCACTCCCATTGCTTGGTCAGGCCCTCGCGCAAGGAGACGCGCGGCTCCCATCCGAGGCGCTCGCGAGCCAGGTTGATCGAGGCGCCGGTGTGCCGCGGATCGCCCGGCGCCGCGGGCAGGGTTTTCCTGCGCGCTTTGATCCCGCTGATGTCCTCGAGGGTCGCCAGCACCCGGTTGACGGTGACGCGGCTTCCGCCTCCGAGGTTGAAGACCTGTCCCACGACGTCGGCGGTCGCCGCCTTGATCGTTCCCTCGACGGCATCCGAGACATAGGTGAACTCGCGCGTCTGCTCGCCGTCGCCGAAGACCTCGATCGCGTCGCCGGCGACGAGCGCCTCCATGAATCGTGCGAAAGCCATGTCGGGTCGCTGTCGAGGCCCGTAAACAGTGAAGTAGCGGACGGAGACCGCGGGCAGGCCGAAGTTCTTCGTGTAGAGAAGAGCCAGGTGCTCCGCCGCGAGCTTGGTCACGCCGTACGGCGAGACGGGTTGCGGCAGCGCGGATTCCTTGGTGGGAAACATCTCGGCGTCTCCATAGACCGAAGAGCTCCCGGCGAAAACCAGGCGCTCGACGGGCATGTCCTTCAAGGCCTCCAGCAGGCGCTGTGTGGCGAGGACGTTGTCACGCACGTAGCGGCCGAACTGTTCCCCCCAGCTCGGGCGGACACCCGGCTGCCCGGCGAGGTGATACACCACGTTCGCGCCGCGAAGCACTGGTCGCAGGTCGGCGTCGACCAGGTCCAGCTCTTCGAACGTGAAATTGGCATGACCCCTGGAGTCTTCCAGGTTCTCTTCTTTTCTCGCCCGCTCGTAGAAGTCGGTGAAGCTGTCGATGCCCACCACCTGGTGCCCCAGTGCCAGCAGCCGCTCGCAAAGATGCGAGCCGATAAACCCGGCTGCGCCGGTGACCACGACCCGTCGCGACTGCGTTGTCATCGCGGACAAGCGTGCGGTCCCGCGATGCTCGTTTGCAACTAGGAGGCGCGACCGGAAGTCCTCGACGGGTCTTCGTCGCCCATGCGGCCCATATGCGTTGTTGCGGCCTGCGCTTCTCGCTTACGCATCAACGGATGCGCGCGCTGCGATGCTGGGCCGCGCCTCGCTTCTGGACCATCTGGTCACCGAATCTCTCGCCGAGGTTTCCGTTTCGCGCCTCCTCCCTATCCTGTGAACGGTGAAGCGATTCGAGGCGTGGCTCGCAGAGGCGAACACGGGTCTGGCGGTAAAGGAGTTCCCTCAAGGCACGCGCACGGCGGCCGACGCGGCCCGCGCCGTCGGCTGCGAGGTCGGCCAGATCGTCAAGTCCCTCGTGTTCGTGGCCGCGGGCCTGCCTGTGGTGGCCCTGGTCAGCGGAGCCAACCGGGTCGACGAAAGGCGGCTCGGCGAAGTCGCCGGAGAACCCGTGGTCAAGGCTGACGCCGAGACCGCGCGCAACGCCACCGGATACTCGATCGGAGGCGTGCCGCCCTTTGGGCATTTGACCGAGGTACCGGTGTTCATGGACCGCGACCTGCTCGGCTACGAGATGGTCTGGGCGGCGGCGGGGCGGCCGGACTCGGTGTTCGAGATTGCGCCAGGGCGGCTGCGCGAGCTCAGTGGCGCAACCGTCGTCGACCTGAAGGGCGCATGACACAACGGGCCTTCCGAAACCTCTACCTGCACATCCCGTTCTGCAAGCACAAGTGCGGCTACTGCGACTTCAACGCGTACGCCGGCATGGACAGGCTCATGCCGGATTATGTCGATGCCCTCGAGCGCGAGCTCGCGGCGGCGCGCGAACGCCTTCCTTTCGAGACGTTGGACACGGTGTACCTCGGCGGCGGCACACCCAGCCTGCTGCCGGCCCCACTCGCCACAAGACTGCTGAGCTTCATCCGGTCCACCTTCGACCTGGCGGCGGACGCGGAGGTCACGCTCGAGGCGAATCCCGCGAGCACCGACGAGACCAAGCTCGCCGCGTGGCTCGAGGGCGGAGTGAACCGGCTCAGCCTGGGTGTGCAGGGCTTTGACGGGCGCGCGCTGGCTGTGCTGGAAAGACGGACGGACGCCGCGCAGGCGACCAGCGCGTTCGAGCTGGCGCGGTCGACAGGGGTGCGCAACATCAGCATCGACCTCATCTACGCAGTGCCGTTCCAGAGTCTCGAGTCGTGGCTGGAAACGCTGCGCCGAGGGCTGGCGCTCGGCCCAGACCACATTTCGACGTACTGCCTCAGCTTCGAAGAAGGCACGCTCTTGTGGCGACGCCGCGCGGAAGGCAGGGTGCCGGAGGTCGATCCTGACCTGCAGTGGGATCACCTCGACGCGGCGTGCGTCGAGCTGGAGCGCGCGGGCTACCGGCGCTATGAGGTCTCGAACTGGTCTCGCCCCGGCTTCGAGTCACGGCACAATCAGGCTTACTGGCGCTGCGTGCCCGTGTACGGCGCCGGCGCCGGCGCGCACTCGTACGCCACCGATGGCTCAGCCGCCCGGCGATGGTGGAACGTCGCCCGGCCGCGTGAATACATAGCCGCAGCGAATCCGATGGCGGATGGCGAGGACCTGGCGCCCCGAAAAACGGCGGCCGAGTCGCTGATGCTGGGCCTGCGAACCGCGGACGGCATGGCGCCTCCCGCTGGATTCGATCCCGAGCTCGCCGAGCTTGTGGCGGGCGGCCTGATCGCCCGCGTCGACGGCCGGGTCGTACCCACGCGGCGTGGCATGGACCTGCACAACCAGATCGCTCTCGCGGTACTGTAACTAGCACTCTGCTAGGCAGAGTGCTGAAAACCATGGAAAACAGAAAGCAGGAGATCCTTCGAGCCGTCGTACAGGAGTTCACGACCAGCGCCGTGCCGGTCGGTTCCCAGGCGCTCCAGAGCCGCTACTTCGTCAACCTCTCATCGGCCACGATCCGAAGCGAGCTGGCGGAGCTGGTCGACCAGGGCTACCTGGCTCAGCCGCACACCTCGGCCGGGCGCGTGCCGACGGACTCGGGCTACCGCTACTTCGTCGACTTCCTGATGGACCTCGAGAAGATCCCGGAGCAGGTTGGATCGTTCATCGATCACGAGCTCCGCCAGGCCCCTGCGGACGTCCAGGGGATGGTCGAAAAGGTCGCGATGACAGTCGCCGCCGTAACTCAGAATGCGTCCGTCGCCAGCGCGCCGCAGGGCTCGCAGGCGCGGATCAAGCATCTCGACCTGGTTTCCCTGGAGCCGACCGAGGTCCTCCTCATCCTCCTGCTGGAGGGGAACCTGCTGCGGCAGCAGGTGCTGACGGTGGCCGAGGCGGCCACGCAGGCCGAGCTGACCCAGGTCGCGGCCAGGCTCAACACGACGCTGGGCGGAAAGGGCAGTGAAGAGGTCCACAGCCATTACGAGAGCGCCGCGCTCGGCCTCGAGAAGGAGCTGCTGGGGCGCGTGGTGACAGTGCTCGACATCTACGAGAAAGGGTCGGAGAGCCTCGTCGTCCACGACGGGGTGCGCAACCTGCTGCGGCAGCCTGAGTTCGCGGAATCCTCGCGCCTGCACCAGGTGCTCGAGGTCCTGGAGGAGACCCGGTATCTCACCGTGCTCCTCCGGCAGCTGATCGGCCAGTCCGACCTGCAGATCGTAATCGGGTCGGAAAACGCCTCGAGCCAGCTGCAGGGATGCGCGGTCGTGCTCACGACCTACGGCCCGTCCAACCGGCTCAAGGGAGTGCTCGGAGTGATCGGGCCGACGCGCATGGCATACAGCCAGACGGTCGCCCGCCTGCAGGCCGTGGCGCGAAGCGCGAGCGACCGCATGGCCGATCTGGGAGTTTGATGGCACCTCTGGACGCGGTATCTAAGAGCTGATGACCACCCGTAAGCATCCGCACGACCCGCACGACCCGCACGACCCAGAGCGGCGAAGTGAGACGGTCGAGCCTCCCGAGGCGCGAGCCGTGTCTTCGATGGAAGCCAAAATCGCTGAGCTCGAGTCCGCCGTGGCCGAGGCGAAGGACCGATACCTGCGATCGGCCGCCGACTTCGACAACTACAAGAAGCGGGCACGCCAGCAGCAGCTGGAAACCATCCAGCACGCTTCGGCGGATCTCATCGCCCGGCTCCTGCCGGCTCTCGACGATCTGCACAAGGCGCTCGATCACAAGCCGGAGGGCGTCGACGAGTTGTGGGTCAAGGGCCTGGAGCTCAGCGTCCGCAAGCTCGAGGAGGCGCTCAGCGCGCACGGGCTTGAACCGATCCATGCGGTGGGCGTTCTGTTTGACCCCAAGCTGCACGAGGCGATCGGGTACGAGGAGTCGGCCGAGTACCCCGAGGACACGGTCACGTCCGAGCTGCGACGCGGCTACCGGATCCGCGACCGCGTGGTCAGGCCGGCGCTGGTCAAGGTGGCGCGCCCACCCGAGCTGCCGGCATCAGACGGCGAATCACCCACCCGCTAAAGAAAAGTGGCGGTCAAGCGCGACTACTACGAGGTCTTGGGCGTGGCCCGGCAGGCTTCCGCTGATGACTTGAAGCGCGCCTTCCGCAAGATCGCCATGGACTCGCACCCGGACCGAAACCCGGACGACGCGATCGCGGCCGCCCGGTTCAAAGAGGCGAGCGAGGCGTACTCGGTCCTCTCCGACCCGGGACGGCGCCGGACTTACGACATGTTCGGCCACGCCGCGGTCGAGGCAGGCGGAGGACCGGGCGTCGACTTCTCCGACATGCCTTTCGGCGACATCTTCGACACGTTCTTCGGCGGCGCCTTCGGCGGTCGCGGGCGCCGCGAGCGATCGAACCGGGGCGACGATCTCCGCTACGACCTCACGATCACGTTCGAGGAGGCGTTCACCGGCATCGAAAAGCAGGTCGACGTCACGCGACTTGCCAACTGCGAGCGCTGCTCGGGCAGCGGCGCCGAGCCGGGAACAGGCGACGAAACGTGCCCCGGGTGCCGCGGCTCCGGCCAGATCCGGCGGCAGGCGCAATCCATTTTCGGCGCCGTGGTCACCGCGGCCACGTGTCCCACGTGCGGGGGTGCGGGCCGCCTGCTCAAGAGTCCGTGCGTGCAGTGCCGCGGCCAGGGTCGCGTTCAGAAGACGACACGCCTCGCGGTCAGGATCCCCGCCGGCGTGGACACCGGGTCGCAGATCCGCCTCAGCGGGGAGGGGGGAGCCGGGCTCCGGGGCGGCCAGTCAGGAGACCTGTACGTCGTGCTGCGCGTCAAGGCGCACGCGCACCTGGCCCGTCACGAGCAGGACACCGTTTACGAGCTTCGCGTGAACATGGTCCAGGCCGCGCTGGGCGACCGGATCGAGATCCCCACCCTGGAAGGCTTGGTCGAGATCGCAATCCCGGCCGGCACGCAGAACGGCCAGTCCTTCCGGCTGGCGGGCCGCGGCATGCCGGACGTTCGCGGAGGGCGGCGCG
Organism: Candidatus Dormiibacterota bacterium; assembly: GCA_003151935.1. Classification (GTDB taxonomy): domain Bacteria; phylum Chloroflexota; class Dormibacteria; order Dormibacterales; family Dormibacteraceae; genus Palsa-870. Next base: position 6,127 of record PLYZ01000015.1, read on the forward strand.
GCGACCAGTACGTCGTCGTGCAGGTCGTCATCCCCAAGGACCTGACGGCGGAGCAGAAGGCGATTCTGCGCAAGGTCGGCGGCCTGACGGGCAAGCCCGAAAAGGTCTCCAAAGGCTTCTTTGAGAAGCTTCGCGACGCCATTTCGCTCGACTAGCTGAATTTCGACCAGCGCCCTTTAGACTTCCGATCGCCGCAGTGCGTTCAGATGTCGTGAGAGGAAGGGGTTTGGTGGTCGCGGCGCTGCTTGTGCTGCTCTCCGGTTGCGCCCGCCCGCAGGGCGCACAGACAACATCGACTCCCACTCCCTCGCCCACACCGATCGCCCAGCACGCTCCGCTGACCATCGCCTTCCCGGTCTTCCACTCCGGTGAGATCGGAGTCGTTTACGCGCCGGTCAAGGTGAGCGCGACAGGCGGGGTCGCGCCCTACACGTGGAGTGTCAGCGTCGGGGCGCTGCCAGGGGGGTTGGCCCTTTCCACCGATGGGATCGTGTCCGGCACCCCGGTGCAGAACGGCTACTTCACCTTCTCGGTCCAGGTGTTCGATGCGGGCAGCAACGACACGGCCGGCCTCCCCGCCAACATCCCGATCGTGCCGCGCCTCACGGCAAGCCTCGTTCCGGGCTGCGCGACCGAGTGCACGGTGGAGCTGGGCTGCGTGACCGTCTGCGGGACGTTTGGATCGGTGAGCGGCGGCGTAGCCCCGCTGACGTACAAACTCACTGTCGGAGTGCTGCCGGCCGGCACGACGCTGTCCAACCTGACCCTGAATGGGACGTTCACTGGCCTATCGGGGCGATTGCAGTTCACGGTCCAGGTCACCGACGGCTTCGGCGTAACCACGACGATCGCGCCGAGGTACAACCTGCTCCCGCACATCTCGCTTTCCGGCGGCACATGTGCTTCGACCGGTGGGACCTGCACTGTCCAGATGCCGTATTCCGGCGGTACACCGGGTAAGGTGCCTTCGCTGAAGGTAGGCCAATTTGTTCCCAATTGCACGCCCGCCGGCGGCTGCTCAAAACCGCCCGCTCAATTCAGTACCACGGTTTCAGGCGGCGCCGTCAATATCACGGCGGCGCAATACACCCCTCCGTCTGCAGGGACATACACGTTGACACTTACAGACCAGAACCTCTGCGCAGCCGGAACGTACTGCACCTCGCAGCCAGCGACCCTGGTCGTCAACGTATACGTCAGCTAGTTCTGGCATCGCCTCCCAGCCAAATCCCAGGTTCTAGGCATAACTTGGCGGGTTCCGGGGTAGTTATTAAGTTCGGTAGTAACAAACGGCCGTACATAAGAAGGAAGAGAGTGGCTAAGACAATCGATCTGGAGCTGACGCGGGCCGAAGTGGAGGTCATCGAGCTTGAGGCTCGCCTCCGGGTGGTTCCGATGAACGACACCCAGCTTTCCGACGCCCTGAAGACCGCCCTGGCGGCCAAGAAAGAGCGCCTGAAGAGGCTGCGGACCCTGCACGCCGCCGCCGGCCGCGCCCACAGCACCGACCTTGTGAACGGGGACGGGGTCAACCCCCTCATCGCGCAGCGCCGGCCGCCCCTCAAGCGCACCGTTCCCCAGCGCCCGCCGGCCAAGTCCAGCAAGTAATCCGGGACGCGAGCCAGGCTGGTTAGCCCGGCAGTCGGTCGCGCCTGGCGCACCGAACCGCGGGTTCGACCGTTATCGTGATCGAGTTGGCCAGCGATCCTAAGCCGCCCGCGCCCATATCCAACGCCGTCCCCACCCGCCTGGCCCCCTCCGACATCGATGCGATTGCGGCTTGGGCCAACGAGGATCGCGGGTTGTTGCGGTGGGCGCATTTGCTGCCGGTCGTCACCGGAGTGGCCGCCGCGGCGATCCTGGCGGCGGTCGGATTCCGGTTGTGGCTCGCCAGCGTCGGCTCGGGCGAGCTCGTGGCCTGGGCCGTCGCTCTTCTCGTGCTGGCCGTTCTCGCTTACCTGAGCCAGCACCTGCTGGACCGCAACCTTGGTCGTCAGGCTGAGCGCCAGGCTTCGCTTCTCGAAGCCATCAGCGACATCGGCGAGGGCCTTGTGATCACGGAGAACGGCCGTTTCATCGCAGGCAACGCCGCCTACGAGGCGCTCACCGGGTACGACGCGACGGAGCTGGCGGCCCTCGCCTCGCTGATCGAGCTCGTACCGACCGAGGAACGCCAGCACCTCTCGGAGCAGCTCGCCACCAGGCTGGAGGGGGGCGACGCGCCGTTTCGCTACGAATCGGCGCTCATCCGGAAGGACGGGCACCGGATCCAGGTCGAGACCGCGGTGCGCCGCCTGGCCGCCTCAGGCAAGTACCGCCTGCTCACATTGGTTCACGACATCAGCGAGCGCCACCGGATGGAGGAGGCGGAGCGCGAAAGCGAGACCAGGTTCCGGACTCTGTTCGAGCAGGCCCAGGCGGGAATGGCGTTCGCCGGCCTCGACGGACACATCACAACCGTCAACGCCGCCTTTTGCCAGCTCGTGGGCTACAGCGACGCGGAGCTGCGCAACCTGTCGCTCGTCGATATCACGTACGCGGAGGACGTCCCCACCGTGCAGGAAGCGCTGCGGCGGATGCTCGCCGGAGACGACGAGGGCACGCGGCTCGAGAACCGCTACACGCGAAAGGATGGCGAGTCGGTGTGGGTTGACGTGACGACCCGGCTCGTGCGCGGGCCGGACAGCAGGCCCACGTACTTCCAGACGGTCGCCGTCGACATCCGCGATCGAAAACGAGCGGAGGTGCTGCAGGCGGCCCGCTTTGCCGTCACCCAGGCCCTGGTCACATCGCCGGGTTGGGAGAAGGCGGCGCCGAGCGTGCTCGAAGGGCTGTGCCGGGCGCTCGACTGGGAGCTGGCCGAGTACTGGGAAGTCGACTCCGAACGCGAGACGATGCACTTCGTCACCGCGTGGAAGAGGCCCGGGCGCGATACCTCCAGTTACGAGCTCACCGCCCCCCAGACGAGCTACCGCCGTGGAGAGGGTCTGGCCGGGCGGGTCTGGGAGTCGGGCGCGCCAGTCTCGGTGCCGGACGTCGCCGCCGACGACTCGCCGCGCTCGGCCGCCGCCGTCGCCGCGGGGCTCAGGGGCATAGTCGGCTTCCCGGTGCGGAGCGGCCGCCGGGTCGTCGGCATGATCGCGCTGCACACCTGGGCGCCGCGCGATCTGGACGAGGGACTGGTCGCGGTCATGAACGACGTCGGCTCGCAGATCGGCGAGTTCGTCGAGCGCAAGCGCGCCGAGCTGGCGCTGCAGGAGAGCGAGAAGCGGATGCGCTCAGTGCTGGACAACGTCTCGGACGGCCTCGCCACGATCGAGCAGTCCGGGCTGATCGAGTCGGCCAACCCTGCTGTCGTCAAGCTCTTCGGTTACGCCGAACCGGAGCTGGTCGGCCAGCAGGCGGACGTTCTCATCGCGACCACGCATCGGAGCGCGTTCGTCAACTATCTCGAGCGCCGGCTGAAGCTCGACATACAGGTCAGCGGTATTCACGAGACCATGGGCAAGCGCAAGAACGGGAGCCTGTTCCCGCTCGAGTTCGTGGTCAGCTCGATGCAGATCGGCTCGCGACATCTGTTCATCGCGACCCTCCGCGACATCTCCGAGCGCAAGGCCCATACCGACGCGCTCGAGTACCAGGCTCTGCACGACGCGCTGACCGGGCTGCCCAACCGAAGCCTCTTCGGCGACCGCCTGCGCCAGGCCCTGCTCGCGGCGCGCCGCAACCAGAAGATGTTCGGCGTGCTCCTGCTCGACCTGGACCGCTTCAAGGACATCAATGACGCACTCGGCCACGACCGCGGCGACAGCCTCCTGCAGGAGGTCACGGCGCGGCTGCGCGGCGTCCTTCGCGCGACCGACACCATCGCGCGCCTCGGCGGTGACGAGTTCGCCGTGCTCACCACAGACGCCAAGCATCCCGACGACATCGTGGCCGCCGCTCGCAAGATCCTCGCCGCGCTCGAAGGACCGTTCGCGATCGCCGACCAGATGGTCGAGACCGGCGCCTCGATCGGAATCGCGATGTATCCGCTGCACGGGGACGATCCGAGCACCCTGCTCCGGCGGGCGGACGTAGCGATGTACGTAGCGAAACGCTCCGGTGGCGGGTACGCGGTGTACGCGCCCGAGCAGGAGGCGCAGACCCTGCGCCGCTCAGGTTTGGCCGGCGAGCTCCGGCGGTCGATCCCGCAGGGCGAGCTTGTGCTGCACTACCAGCCGCAGGTCACTCTGGCCACCGGCGCGATTCACTCGGTCGAGGCGCTGGTTCGATGGAACCACCCGCGCGAGGGGTTGATGCCGCCCGACCGCTTCATCTCCATGGCGGAGGAAACCGGCATCATCCATCCGCTCACGGCCTGGGTGATCGACTCGGCGCTGGCGCAGCTGACCAAATGGCTCGCGGATGGCCTTGACGTGTCGATCTCCCTCAACGTGTCGCCTCGGAACATCGAAGACCACTCGCTCGAAGAGATGGTCGCCCGCGCACTGGGGACGTTCAAGGTGGAACCGCAGCGGCTCACGCTCGAGATCACCGAGGGCGTGGCGATGGCCGCGGCCGCCGGGAAGGCGCTGCACCGGCTCAACGAGATGGGCGTGCGCCTCTCGCTCGACGACTTTGGGACCGGCTACTCCTCGCTGCTGTACCTGATGCGCCTGCCGGTGAACGAGATCAAGATCGACCGCTCGTTCGTGTCGGCGCTCGCGTCAGACCCCGATTCGGGCGCGATCGTTCGGTCCGCCGTCGGGCTCGGCCACAACCTCGGGTTGCGGGTCGTCGCAGAAGGACTGCAAGACCGCGCCGCCGAAGCCGTGCTGGTCGAGGCCGGCTGCGACGCCGCGCAGGGTTTCCTCGTCGGGCGGCCGGTCCCTGAGCACGAAATCACCGAGCTCCTCATGGCTCACTCCGGGCTCGCGAAACAGCTCGACTAGGTATGAGGGAAAACCCTGGATGGTTTTCCCTGCGCGCAAGCGGCGATGAGGATGGGACCTACTGATTGCATCCCGAGTGCGGCTTCCTGCCGCAGGCGCTGCTCCCATTCCGGTATAGCGATCGGACCTGATTAAGAATCTGAAGCCGACGACGCACGGGGGCAAAGAGACAAAGTCGCGACCGCCCCGGCCACGCTGAAGTGGATGAGCGGACCCGGATACGGTTCACTTCCGGCGTGAATTGGTACCGTGCCTGATGTGAGGGCGATCGTCTTGGGGGCTGGGGGCCAGCTGGGGTCCGAGCTGGCCCGCGTACTCGGCCAGGGCTCCGGTTTCACCCATGACCAGGTGTCGGTGGTTGATCCGGACGCTGTCGACGCCATCCTGAGCAGCCTGCGTCCGGCGCTGGTGTTCAACTGCGCCGCCTACAACGCCGTCGATCGGGCCGAGAGCGAAAAAGACCTGGCTTTCGCCGTCAATGCCGAAGGCCCTTCCAACCTCGCGCGGGCATGTGCGCGTCACCACATCCGTCTCGTGCATTTCTCGACCAACTTCGTGTTCGACGGCACTCTCGACCGGCCGTACGTCGAATCGGACGAGCCAGCGCCGCTCAGCGTCTACGGCGCATCGAAGCTCGCGGGCGAGCAGCGCGTGCTGGACGCACAGCCGGCCGCGCTCGTAATCAGGACATCGGCGCTGTTCGGCGATAAGGGTTCGGCGATCAAGGGCGGAAGCTTCCCGGACAGGATTCTCTCGCGCGCCGGGGGCGGGGAGCCGCTGCGGGTGGTGGCCGACCAGAAGGTCAACCCGACCTATGTAGGGGAGCTTGCCCCTGTCGCGCTCGAGCTCGGGGAATCAGGGCTCGAAGGCCTCGTTCACATCGTGGCCGCGGGGTGCGCCGGCTGGGACGAGCTCGCCCGTGCTGTCCTGGCGGAGTTTCACATCGCGACCGGCGTGGAAGGGGTTTCGTCAGCCGAGCTGGGGGCGCCGGCGCCAAGGCCGCCCAACGGCTGCCTTGCTTCCGCCCGGGTGGCGCCGATGGGTCCGTGGCGCGAAGGATTACACGACTGGGCGGTACGGCGGGCGGCTGCAACCAGGCCATAAAAAGGCTCGGGCCGGGCGATTTCTCGACACCGGCTCCGAGCTTGGCTGCGGGGGGTGAGGTTCTAAGTGATGATGATTTCCCCGATTAACTTTCGCGATCTCCGTCTCTTCGGTGGTCCCATGCTCCCACGCGCAATGTGAAAGTCTAGGCGCGGAAACCGCGAGCGGGCAGGTAGATCTATGTAGATTTTCGACGACGAAACGACGGCGTCACTCTGGGAATCCCAAGCCGGCGCGCCGCTGAGCGATCTCGCCATGTTAGAAGTGCGTTGCCCTAGCACACGACTTGCACACTTTGATCAGCTCGAACGATTTAGCCAAACGCCTGGGCGTGAGCCGGGCCACGGTTCTGCGCGCGGTTGCGAGGGGACTGCTGCGCCCGGCCGTGGTAACTCCGGGCGGCCATCGCAGGTTTGTTGCCGATGATCTTGCGGAGAACGCCGCGGAGCTCGCCCGTCGCCCGAATGCTGGTCCGCCGCGCGCCGAGCTTGTCAGCTCCAGGGAGGCGGCGCGCCTGCTGGGTGTCAGCCAGGCGACTTTGAACCGAGCCGTCCGCGAGGGCCGGGTACGACCGGCCGCGGTCACGCCGGGCGGTCACCGCCGTTTTGACATCTCCGAGCTGGCCGACTCACGCCGCGCCGCAGCGCGGATTCAGGGCCCAACCGCCAACTGGATGTGGTGCTGATGGCCGAGAACACTCCGCCGGCTTCGACAGGCGGGCGCCCGCAACGCGGCCAGCTCGCCTGGAGCCTGCTGCTCAACGCCATCCTGGTCGCCGCCGTCGTCCTGGGGGCGATCCCCGTCGTCGCCGTCGTCCGCGGCTTCATCGAGGTGGTTGCCGAGTCGAAGCTTCGCTCCGGGGCGGACTGGCTCGCGTACGGGTTCGCGTTTACCGGCCTTTTCCTGGGGGCGGTCTTCTTTGCTTACGCGATCAAGTACTACCTGAGCACCGCCATGGTGCTGCTCACGACGCTGGTCATGGGCGCGCCTCGAAACGGCAACGGTCACGGCTCGAACGGATCTCCGAACCTCACCGGCCACAGCCGCATCAACGGCAACGGAAACGGCAACGGATACCACATCGACCTCGGGTACCACCCGTTCGTTTCCGTTCACGTCGCGACGTACAACGAAAAGCGCGTAATCGAGCGGCTGCTGCAAGCGCTCGACCAGCTCGAGTACCCCGCCTACGAGGTGGTCCTGGTCGATGACTCCAATGACGAGTCCGTGCAGTTGCTGCAGCAATGGGTGGGCCGGCCGAAGTTCAAGATCCTCCACCGCACCAGCCGCGAGGGCTACAAGGGCGGCGCTCTTCGCGAGGCGCTTAAGCTCACCGACCCCAGAGCCGAGTACGTGGTCGTGTTCGACGCGGACTCTGTCCCCTTCCCCGACTCGATCGAGCGCCTACTGCCGCATTTCTATGTCGTGAGCGAGGGTAACCGGCCGCTCGAGTCGGCTTTCGGGCGTGCGGAGACACCGTCCGGAGAGGGCCAGATCAAACGCAGGACCGATGTCGCCGCCGTCCAGAGCTACCAGTGGCACGTGCTCAACAAGTCGGAGAGCTGGCTGACGGAAGCGGTTCGGGCGGAGTACGCGGGGAGCTACATGGTGGAGCGCCCGTTCCAGGAGGCGATCGGCTCGTTGAAGATGATCGCGGGCACCGCGTACATGATCCGCGCGGACGTCCTGCGCCAGGTCGGCTGGGGCACGAGCATCACCGAGGACTGGGAGCTCACGCTCAAACTTTACACGCGCGGCTACAAGGTGGTCTACACACCGTGGGCTGAGACGCCCGCCGAATGCGTCAGCACGTTCTCGCGCCTTGCACGTCAGCGAATGCGATGGGCGGAAGGGCACACGCACAACGTCCGTAAGTGGTTCCTGCCGATCATGGGGTCACCTTTCGTGACGCCACTCGAGAAGTTCGAGTTCCTGTTCGACTCCACCTATTACCTGCAGGCCGCCCTGTTCGTGGTCGGAACGATCAGCTGGCTGTTGTCAGAGCTCGTGTTTCACGTCCACGTGCCGGGGTGGACGGCAGTCCTTGGCTGGTCCCTGCTGGTGTCCAACGTGTTCGCGCTCCCGTTGATGAATCTCGGCGGCCTGATCCTGGAAGAAGCGCCCGCGCGCGACCTGCAGGGAGTCTGGGGTGCGCTGGTCCTTTCGTTCGCGCTCGTCCCCTTCCAGGGCTGGGCCGCCTTCAAGGGGCTCGTGAGCAAAGATGAGGGCCCCTGGTTCCGGACGCCCAAGACGGGGCGCGTCACCGACCAGGTGCACCACCTGCGCCGGCTCAACTTATTGCGCCGCTTGCTCTTGGGGCCGAGGGCGTGGCGGCAGGAACGGCCGCCGCCTGCCCAAGCGGCGGCGCGGATCGTGGAGCGAAGGCCGAGTCGCACGCACAGCCGCTGGGTGGGCTGGGCGGTCGCCTTCGCGCTGCTCATGGCATTCGGCGGCATGGTGTGGCTTTCATCGCGCGCGCCCATTGTCACCGCCGCGGGGAACCCACTGTATCTGCATGGCACCGGGACGGCGCCGGCCTGCGTCGCCGCCACGATCGATCAGTCGATCGGGGTCAAGACGACCCCGTGTCGCACTCAGGCCGGCGCTGCCACGCAGACGTGGGGCTTTACCAACCTCCCAGCCCAAACGGTTGCGGCGGGCGTGTGGACGTTCACCATGTACTGGAATGGAGGTAACCAGAACAGCAATGACACCGTGACGGTGCGCGCCGGCGCATCGGCGACGTCGAGCTGTGCCGGATTTGTCGCGACGATTCCAAACGGCGGCACCACGTGGTCGACCACGTACGGGGCCGCCGGCGCGCACACGACAAGCCCATTCACCGTGAGCACGAGCGCGAGCCAGGCGTCGCTGACGATCCCGGCCGGAGGTTCGTTATGCCTTCAGGTCACCCTGACGCACACCACGGGCACGAAGACGTCGATGGACTACGACGGCAAGCTGAACGTCGCTGACACGCGCGTGGTGCCCCCGAGCATCGTCGTGCCGGAGTCGCTGCTGGGCTTCGTCGGGCTGGCGCTCCTGATACCCGTGTTCACGGGTCGCAGGCGGTGGCTCAACTTCTTCAAAGCGCAGCGCGCTGCGCGCAAGGCGGGTTCCAACCGATGACTAAGACTCGCGATCGCGACGTCAACCTGACGCTGCTTGCGTTGGCGTGCAGCCTGCTGATGCTGCTGCCGCTGGTGACGACTTTCAACGACATGCTCACGACCTGGGCGCTGCAGCTCGGCGCGAACAATCCCCTGCAAACCATCGTCCCGGTCGAGGCTCGGATGGTGGTCGGCCTGCTCGGGCTGGCCGGCATACACGCGGCGGCGTCCGGAAGTTACCTGGTCGTCTGGGATGGCGGCGGCGCCATGCACACGCTGTTCATCTCCTGGAACTGCATCGGTTGGCAGAGCCTCGTGCTGCTCGGGGTCAGCCTCATCACGGGGCTGCGCGGACGCCATCCGATCGAGGCTCGAGTGCAGGTCGTCGTCATCGGAGTGGCCGGCACAATGCTTTTGAATCTTCTTCGCGTCGCCGCCGTCGCCGCGATCGCGGCGACGATCGGCGTTACCCCTGCCATCCTGTTCCACGATTACGGCGGCACGCTCCTGGTCATCGCTTACCTGTTCGTGTTCTGGACCTTCGCCCAGCGCTGGATATTGGGCTCTGCGGCGTCGGAGGAGCCAGAGATGGACGCATGAACCGCTGGCTCCGTCTTGCCCTGCAGACAGCGGTCGGTGTGGTGCTGCTGTGGCTGTGGCTGCGCACGGTCTCTTTGACCGACGTAATCAGCCACGCCCGCGTTCACAGCTGGGCGCCGCTCGTCCTGATGATCCTGCTGTTCCTGCTGACGACCGTGATCCGGGCTCGTCGCTGGCTGCTGTTGTTGCGACCCCTGGCGCCGGTCGGGATGGTCAGGGCGTTTGCGATGAACACCGCCGGCGGCCTGCTCAACTACGTGCTGCCCATCCGGTCGGGCGACGCCGCGCGCGCGTGGTGGCTGTGGCGGCGGCACCGTGTCCCGGCGGGTTCCGCGCTAGCCACGATCGTGATTGACAAGGCGTGCGACCTGGCCGCGGTCGCGCTCGTGCTGGCGCTCCTCGAAGTGGTCGCCCTCACCGGCGCGATCAGCACTCCGACCGGGCTTCTAGGCGCTGCGGCCCTCGCGGTTGCGCTGCTTTCGGCGGTGTTGGGAACGGCACTGCTCGGACCGCGGCTCGCGAGGTCGTGGGTGGCCCGGCGCATGCTGCCGGCGCGTTTTGCATCCGCCATAGCGGGCCAGGCGTTCGCGTTCCGAGCCGGAGCGCGTGGGCTGTGGACTCCCGCCCTCGCGGGCCGGCTCGCCTTCCTGACCGTCCTCGCGCTGGCGATCGACGCCTTCAACTTCACGCTGCTCTTCGCCGCGGTGGGTATCTCGGTACCGGCCCTCAAGGCGATGGCGGCCTATCCCGCCCTGCTGCTCAGCTTCGCGATCCCGGCCGGCCCCGGTTACCTGGGCAACCTCGAGGTCGCGGGCTCGCTGGTGCTGCACGGCGGCCTCGGGCTCCCCGCGCCGGTGGCCGCGGGGGCGATCGTCCTCTATCACGCGATCACCGCCGGCAACGCATTGGTGCTTGGACTGCTGGGCTTCTTCCTGGTTGGCGGCCGGCGCCGTGCGCGAGCGGGAGGGCCGCGTCGTATCGCCGTGTTCCACTGCGGGTTCACCTATTCCGGCGGGGGCGAGCGGATCGTCATCGAGGAGGTGCTGGGACTGCGGCGTCGGGGTTACGAGGTCGAGTGCTACGCGCCGACGGTCGATCAATCACGCTGCTTCCCGGATTTGATCGGCGACGTGCGGGTCCGCACCTTCCTTCCGCAGCTGCCGCGCTGGTTCCCGTTCCGCGAAGCCGTGCAGATGGCGGCCACCTCGCTGCTGATGCCGGCTTATGCCTGGCGTTTTCGGGGCGTTGACGCGATCGTCGGCTGTAACCAGCCCAGCGCGTGGATCGCATGGTGGGCGGCGAGGCTGATGGACGTGCCGTACATCGTGTATCTCAACCAGCCAAACCGCCTGGTCTATCCGCGCAAAATCGACCGCGAAACTGGCTGGGTTGCCAATGCGGACTACAGGCTCCTCGCTGCGATCGTGCTGCGAGCGACGCGCTTTGTTGCCTGGGCCGACCGGCGCTCGGTGCAGGAGGCGGACCAATTGCTCGTGAACGGCGATTACATCGGCGACATCATCCGGCGTACATACAGGCGCGAGGCCATCGACTGCCCGGCCGGCTGCCACGTGGCGTCGTCAAGGTTTCCGCTGCCGATCGATGCGAGGTTCTCGGGCGGCCTGACCATCAACGGTTATCCGATTCGGCGGCCGTACGTGCTGCTGACCAACCGTCACTATCCGCAGAAGAGGTTCGACCTCGCGATCAAGGCGATGGCAGAGGTTCGCAAGCGCCACCCACGTGTGCAGCTCGTGATCCCTGGGCCGGCGACCTCGCACACAGACTCGTTGAAGACCGTGGTCGCTGGGCTCGGGCTCACGGATGCGGTGTTGTTTCTAGGCGCGATCGCGGAAGACGAGCTGCAGAAGCTCTACGAAGGGGCCGCGGTCTATGTGTACCCGGCGCCTGAGGAGGATTTCGGCATGGGAGTGATCGAGTCGATGGCGAAAGGCGTGCCGGTCGTCGCCTGGAACCAGGCCGGGCCGACGGTCACGGTCGGGCGCGGCACCGGGCATCTCGCTGAGCCGCTCGTGGTGAGCGATTACGCCGCGGGAATCTCGCGGCTGCTCGACAGCCCGGTCGAGAACCAGGCCACCGGCGAGCGCGCTTTCGAATGGGCTCGGCGGTTCGACTGGGAGCGGCACCTCGACACGTTGGAGCGGGCGGTCCTCGACGTGGCCCGCAGTCACGAACAGGTGGCAGCCGAGGCCGCGACCGCTTGAACCGCCTGCGAGGGCGGCTCGCAGCACTGGACGGACTGGCGGTCGCGGTCACCGTCGTCGTCTTTGGAGTGGCCACGGGAGCCTTCACGGGCACCGTCAAGGGTTATGACGGTTGGGGCCACCTGACCAAGGTCGTGCTGGTGCTCAAAGACTTTCCGGCCGTCGACTGGAACTACGACTGGTACAGCGGGTCGCCCTTTTTTCTCGGCGGATATCCACCACTCTTCTACTTCGCCGCGAGCGCTCTTGCGCGGCTGGGACTGGATGCCGTGGTCGCGATGAACTTCCTCATCGCCCTCAGCTACCTCGCGATGACGCTGAGCCTCTATTACCTCGTGCGGATATTCACCGGCTCGCGGCTGGCGGGCATCGTCGCGTCTGGCTTGCTGCTGGCGACGCCGGCGGTCTGGACGCCATTCGTCCAGGCCGGTCTGTATCCAAGAGTTCTCGGCATGGGTTTCACATCGGTTGCATTCCTGGCGGCGGCCCTGTATGTGCGCCGCCCCGGCGCGGCGCGTTACGCCGTCTGCCTGGCGGCGGTCTGGGGCGCATTGAACAGCCACGTGGTGCTCGGCGCGCTGGCGATCTTCGCCGCGGGGTTGGTTGTGTTCTACGTCCCGGACGGCGAAGGGCACCGGCGGCCGTTGCGTTTGGCCCTGCTCGTCCCGCCTCTTCTCCTCAGCGCCTACTACTACCTTCCCCTGGTTTTCTACTCTGGGTCCAGCGGCCAGCTGACCGCTGTGTATCCCGCCCTGGGGATTGCCAGCCTGGTCTCCCCGGCGACCCCCAACGTCAATCCGCCCCTTCTCCCACTGCTGCCCGTCGCGCTGCTCGCTCTGATCGCGTGGCTGCGATTTCGTTCGCGACACACCATTACGGCGACCACAAGTCTGATCTCCGTTTGCGGCCTGGTCTCTGCTCTCCTGCTCCTCTATGCCCTGGCGCCGCTGCCTCGTATCGCCGGGCTCCGCGCTCAAGACATGCTGTTCTTTCTGTCCTGGTTTCTGGCCGCTCTCACGGGACTCGCGTTAGGGTCCGTCAAAAGCCCGGCCGTAGGCTGGCAGCGAAAGAGCGGGGCCGTCGTACTGGTGGCCGCGACGCTGGTCGCCATCCTGGCCGTGGCCCCGTTCGTCACCCAGACCATGGTGCGCAACCCGGCGACACCTGAAACGGCGCTCGCGGGTTGGCAGCCGATCGATTCCTCTGAGACCAACTTCCGTGTCGCGAGCCCGTCCGACAACCTTTCCGTCTGGCTCAATGGGGTCTACGACGTGCCGCAGACGCGTGGCTATGCGGCCATCCCTCAGATCACCAACCCCGATTGGCAGTTCTGGCTCGACTCCACGGCGTGGAATGGAAACGCAACCGAGAGTCAGCGCCAGTTTCTGTTCGATTGGTATGCCGTCAAGTGGGTCTACGTGCCAGCCCCATATATGCCCAGCACCGCCGGCGTGTTGTCGAAGCTCAACGGCCACCCAGAGCTCTACGCGAAAGTACCTTCGACCTCCGGCGCTCCGAGCCTCACGTTTTCATACCTGCGACCGACCCCGATCGCGGTCGCCTCCAGCGCGCCCGTCATTCTCGTCATCGGGCAACCCGAGAACTATCAGGTTGTCTTTCGTGATCTCTCATACAGCGACTTCAACACCGCCGGCGCCATACCGGTGGAAGGAAGCGCATACGTCGACGACTACAGCGCCCAGGACCTCGCGCAATTCGATGAGGTGTTGATCTATGGCGCACGGGCACACGACGGCGCGCGCGCTTCCGCGCTTTTGAACGGCTATGTCAGGGCGGGCGGCGGGCTGATCGTCGAGTCGAGTGGAACTCCCCTGGCCGGTGGTTCCAGCCTCAACGAGCCCCTTCCGATCACTGGAGTCACGGAACACCAGGTGAATGGCGACTGGCAGTTCAGAACGGTGAGCTCGCCGATCACAGACGGCATCGACTTCTCCAGTTTCGGTCCAGCCAACTACAACGGTGGCCCGTGGACGGTGTCGGCTGCGACAGGGGTCAGAAGCTGGGCGCAAACGGTGGTGTGGTCGGGGGCCCAAAGCGTGGTCGTCGCCGGACAACTTGGTCAGGGTCGCGTGGTCTGGTCCGGCCTCAACCTTCCCTTTCACATCGACAGCTACGCAAACGCGGAGGAGTCGCGATTTCTAACCACGGCGATGGCATGGGCGACCCGTTCAGGGAATCAGGCAAACCCGATTTCGTCAGCTCATCGCGATGGGCCGCAGCAGATGACTATCTCGGTCGACTCAACCGCTCGAGGTGTCCTTTTCAAGGAGAGCTGGTTCGACCGCTGGCACGCATATGTCAATGGACGCGAGGCGGAGATCCTTCGCGCCGGCCCAGGCTTCATGTACGTCATGCTGCCCCAAGGCACCGAATTTCCAGCCACTGTTCAGTGGCGTTACGAGAAGTCGGCGGCCGATTGGGCGGGCATCTTGGTATCGGCGGCCACGTTGATCGCCCTGCTTACGTGGCCGAGGTGGCGCCGTTCGCTCGGCAAATGGATTGGGGGCCGGTGGGATCGCCTGACGAGCAGGTGGACCTCAGAAGATGCCTTCTAGCTGTTCGAGCCCGCCCATGCGATCAGGTCTTTCAGCCCGCGGTCGAATGGGATTTGCGGCTCCCAGCGAAGTTGTTTTTTCGCCTTGGTGATGTCGCTGACGTAATACGTCTGGTCACCCTCGCGCCAATCCGCGAAGCTGAACTTCGGCTTGCGGTTGGTCAGCTCGCCGATCTGGTTGATGACCTCGACCAGGTTCCTCTGGTTTTCCGGTCCGCCGCCCACATTGAAAATCTCACCTCGGGTCTCATCGATGTGATCGATCACCTCCGCGTACAGCCCGCAGAGGTCTCGCGCGTCGAGAAGGTCTCGCACCTGGCTGCCGTCGCCGTAGATCGTCAGCGGCCGGTCGTTGAGGATCGAATGCACGAAATGCGCGACCCAGCCCTGGTCCTCGGTTCCGTATTGGTGGGCGCCGTAGATGCAGCTCTGCCGCAGGACCACGGTGTTCATCTGGAAGCAGCGGGCGTAGTCCCTCACGTACTGGTCCGCGGCGCCCTTGCTGCAGCCGTAGGGGCTGTGAAAGTCGATGGGTTGGCTCTCGTTACAGGCAACGTTGTTGCGGTCGAGCTTTCCGTACACCTTATTCGTCGATGCGAACACAAAAGGCGCTTTCGGGTTGTGAAGGCGCACGGCCTCCAGCACGTTGAGGGTGCCCGCCGCATTGACCTCGAAGTCCGTGGTTGGGTCGACCAGCGAGGTGGTGACCGCCACCTGTCCCGCGAGGTGTAGGATCGCGTCCTGGTTCTCGACGTGCTGTGCCAGTGCACTGGCGTTTCTCACGTCTTCCTTGACGAAGCTCGTCCGCGTCGGGTGCTGGGTGATCAACCACTTGAGGTTTCGCTCAGTCCCCGGACGGCTCAGATTGTCGAGCAGCGTCACATGCCATCCGCCTTCGATGAGGTGAAGTGCGGCGTTGACACCGAGAAACCCCGCGCCGCCGGTGATGAGAACCCGACGGCCCGCGTTGGGTGCCGAGTCGCGCGCCGGCCGCGCATCGAGGCGCGAGGACATTTTTGGCTCCTTCATCAGCGAGGTCGGGTCCATCGGGGGCACCTACGTTAAGACAATCAAACGGCGAACAGGGTCGCCCTGGCGCGGCTGTCAGCTGCGCTATCAGGTGCACCCGTTGGGCCATCCTTACGATAGACGGGTGCCCTCATCCGAGCGGTCGATGTCCGCACCTGACGCGCGCTCGGTCCGGAGCAACTGGGAAAGTGAGGTTCGGTTGGCGGCCGTGTACGAGGCGCTCGCGGACGTCGCGCCGGATGCACGGCTGAAGCACCGGTTGAGGTCGCTCGCGGAGACCGAGACCCGGCACGCGGAGGCCTGGGCGGCTCTCCTGGATTCCGGCGGCGGAAGCCGGACCACGCGCAGACCGCAGCTCACCGCGCGCTTGCTCGCCGCGCTGGCGCGAGTGGCCGGGATCGGGCCGGCGCTGGCCCTGGCGGGTGCCGCCGAAGGGCAGGTCCTGCGGTCGTACCTGAACCAGGTCTCGACCGTGACCGACGAACGGGCGCAGGGCGTGCTGCGCAAGGTGCTTCCCGAGGAGCTCGATCACCAGACTGCCGACGGCGTGGCGGGCGAGTCGATCGAGGCGAAGCTGGCGGCGCAGGATGCCGCGAACGGGGACGGCGCAGTGCCCGCACCCGAGGAATGGCACGGCGGCGGAGTCGAAAGCATCCGGAACGTCATCTACGGCGTCAACGACGGTCTGACGGCAACCCTCGGGGTGCTTGCCGGCGTGGGCGGGGCGAGCGTGAACCCGCGGGTCGTGCTCATCGGAGGGCTCTCCGCGATGGTCGCGTCCGGCGTCTCCATGGCGGGTGGAGCCTACCTGGCGAGCAAGTCGCAGCGCGAGGTGTTCGAGGGGCAGCTCGCCCGGGAGGCGGCCGAGATCGAGGCGATGCCCGACCTCGAGCGTGCTGAGCTGGTCCAGATCTATCGCTCGAAGGGTCTGACGCCGGCGGAGGCTGAGACGATCGTCGGGCGCATCACCTCGGATAAGAAGGTCTGGCTCGAGACGCAGGCGCGCGAGGAGCTCGGCCTCGACGTCGCCCAGTTCGAGAACCCGGTGCGCGAGGGACTCGTGGCGGGGGTCTCGACGCTGATCGGAGGCGCCATCCCGGTGGCCGGGTACCTGCTGGGCCGGCTCTTGCTCGGCTCTGTGGCGAATGGGTTCGCGACGCTGGCGATCGCGTTCGTCGTGAGCGCCGTCTTTCTGTTCGCGATCGGCTTGGCGCGGTCGTTCTTCACGGGGAAGGGCGGCGCCAGGTCGGGCCTGGAAATGCTCGCGGTGGGTTCTGTCGTTGCCGCCCTTACTTATGGAGTGGGCCTGCTGTTCCGCGCTTAAAGCTCAGCCGGTCGCGATGCCTCGGAAGAAAGCAATGCTCACCACCCACGCCGCGCCCGCCAGGATCACCGCCTCGCGCCGCCGAGTACCTCCATGCGCGTAGACGTAGGCGCCCGGCAGGAACAGGACCGCGAACACTCCGTACACGAGATGGAGCAGCTCGGTCGGGCGGCCACCGAACGCGAAGGCGGCAAGACCGATCAATCCCTGGAGCGCGGTGAGGCCGGCCATGATCAGGTAGCTGGATCGAAACCCGGCGGACACCTCGGCCTTGCGAAAGTACCCGTACGTGCCCCAGATGGCGAGGACGAGCGCGAAGATCAGTAGGGCGCGGGCGCCCACGCCATGGATGGCGGCGAGTGCTTGCATCAGTCTCGCCGGCCTCGGTTGAGCCTATTCACAGGCGGGGTTGCGCAACCTGCTCGCGGAAGTAGTCGACCGTGAGGCTGAGTCCCTCTTCGAGATTGACGCGTGGTTCCCAGCCAAGCTGCTGGCGCGCCCGCTTGTTGTCCAGCGCGATGCGGTAGACGTCACCTTTGCGCGAGGGACCGTGGGCTGGTTCCAGCCCGTAGCCGGTCAGTAGGGCGAGCTTCCTGAACAGGTCGTTGACGGTGACGGCGATCCCCGTGCTCACATGGAACGTGCCGGCAGACCCTTGCTCGAGGGCGGCAAGGTTCGCCATGGCGACGTCGCCGACGTGAAGCATGTCGCGCGATTGCTCGCCTGTCCCGTCGATGGTGACCGGCTTGCCTTCGAGCATCCTGCTGGCGAAGATCGCGATCACTCGACCTTCCTCCGCGTGAAAGTCCTGGCGAGCGCCATAGATGTTCGCGTAGCGGAGCACGGTGTAGTCAATCCCGAACGTTCGCCGGAACGTGCCGAGGTACTGCTCGAATGCGAGCTTGCTTGTTCCGTACGGCGACAGCGGCCGCACGGGATGGTCCTCGTCCGCCGGCACGACGTCCGGCTCCCCGTAGAGCGCGCCGCCCGTTGAGCTGAAGATGACCTTGCGGACGCCATGGTCGGCGCAGGCCTTGAGGAGATTGAGGCCGCCGACGATGTTGACCTGCGCGTCGTATGCAGGGTCTGCGACCGACTTCGGCACCTCTGACTGCGCGGCGTGGTGGTTCACCACCTCAGGCCGGAATGTCGACACCGTCTTTTCCACCAGCGGCTGGTCGCGGAGGTCGACCCGGTGCAAAGCCGCCGCCCGGTTCACGTTTTCCTCGCGGCCGGTGCTGAGGTTGTCCAGCACGGCGACCTCATGGCCGGCCGCGACGTATGCGTCGACGACGTGTGAGCCGATGAACCCGGCCCCGCCACTCACGAGGATTCGCACGGGCAGGACTGTAACGGGTTTACTAGCTGACGGTGGTTGAACGCGCGCGGCTGGAGGTCGAGGTTTTCAAGGTGGTTCGTGTGCCTATTGCGCCGTCATTCTTGCGAGCATTGCTGCGCCGTGCAGCGTCTGTGCCCGAGGTGGAGGCGCGACTGCCGGCCGGCCGGGCCTCCGTCGCCGTCAGACTGACCACCGACGAAGAGCTGCGACGTTTGAACCGCGACTTCGCGGGTCACGACTCGGTGACAGATGTCCTTTCTTTCGCCGGCTCGAATCAGCACCTTGGAGACCTGGCCATCTCGTGGCCGACGGTGGTCCGTCAGGCCCGTGAGTTCGGTCACCCCGAGCAGACAGAGCTGGCGCTCCTTTCCGTCCACGGGCTGCTGCACTTGATTGGATGGGATCACGAATCCGCCGCCCAGCGGAGGGAGATGACACGCCTCACCGTCGCGGCGCTGGCCCTGTCTCAGCTCGAGCTCGCGCCAGGACGTCTCTGAGCTCCGCGTAAACTCACCTTACGCAGGGTCTGCGGCACTCGCCGCGGGCCTAGGTGTGTCTATTTGGATTTTGGATGCAAGAAGACTCAGATAAAGAAGACGGAGCGGACGGAGAGCGGCTGATTGTCGGCCTCGGCAACCCGGAGGCGGAATATGCGGACACTCGCCACAACCTGGGCTTCGCATGCGTGGGTGAGCTCGGGCGCCGGCTCGGCGTGCGGATCGACCGCAAGCGCTGGCAGTCCCTCGTGGGCCGTTCGGAACAACATCGAGTCTGGCTGGTGATGCCCCAGACCTACATGAACCTGTCCGGGCAGGCGGTGGCGAAGGCCCTGCGAGACGTCCACGTACCTCCGCAGAACGTCTGGGTCGTCTATGACGAGCTCGACCTGCCGCTTTGCCGCATGCGAATCAGACGCGGGGGCTCGGGAGCGGGGCACAACGGGGTCCTGTCGCTGATCAGCTCGCTGGGCACCCCCGACTTCGTGCGCTTCAGGGTCGGCATCGGCAAGCCTGTGCGAAAGGGTTCGCAGCCGGGGCGCCAGTACGTCCTCGGGCGTTTTACGAAAGCCGAAGCCGAGCGCGTTCCGACTGTCATCGACGGAGTCGCCAGCGCCCTGGAGCTGGCGCTGGGAGCCGGCGTCGAGAGGGCGATGGATCGCTACAACCGCGCCGGCTCGCTCGGCTGCGAGGAGCTCGCATGACCTCGCTCTGGCAGAGCACTCTGGCGGCGGCGCCGGCTCTGGAGAGGTGGATCGCCAACTCCAAGGGCGAGCTAAAAGTCGGCCGCCTGCCGCGTCCAGCATGGCCGATCGTCGCCGGTGCCGTGGCCCGCGCCTGCGCCGCGCTGCGTCGCCCGGTGCTGATCCTGGTTCCGGCGCCTCAGCGCTTCGCCGACGAGCTGCGACCATGGCTGGCGGGCCATCCTCCTGTCCACGTCTTCGCAGAGGTCGCTATTTCCTTCCTGGACCGGCCGCCCGCCTTCGACGAGTCCGTCAACAAGCGTCTGGAGGCACTGGCGGCTCTGTCACGCGCGAGCGATGAGCCGGCGATTGTCGTCGTGTCGTCGCGGCGCGCGATCACCCGGCAGACCATCTCACCGCGCGACCTGCTCGAAGGCACCATGCTTCTGGCCCCGGGTCAAGGACCCGACCCGATGGCTGTGGCGCTCCGCCTGGTTGAGCTCGGATACTCGAGGGAACCGCTGGTCGAGGACCGGGGCCAGTTCTCGCTTCGAGGCGGTATCCTGGATGTGTTCCCCGCGGCCGCCGACGCACCGGTTCGCGCCGAGTGGGCGGGAGACGTCATCGAGACGGTGCGCCTGTTCGATCCCGAAAACCAGCGCTCCGTGATGGCCGTTCCCGAGGCCTCGATCAGGACCGGCCGCGAGCTGCTGCTCGGTCCGGGCCGCGGTGCGGCAGCGGTGGCCCGACTCCGGGAATCGGTTTCGCTGGCCAGCCTCCGCGCGGACGTCGCTGCGGATTGGGAGGATGAGCTGGCTCGACTTGAATCCGGATCCGCATTCCCGGGCGTCGAGTTCTACGCCGGGTACCTCGACTCCTCGCGTCCGTCGCTGCTGGATCACATGCCTGCCGGCGCGGCGGTGCTGGATTTCGATCCGGAACGGCAGCTGACGGACGCCCGCTCGGTCATCGAAGAAGCCGAGATGCTGGCGGCGGCAGAATCCGGCGGCGGTGAGCTGCCGCGGGGGTTCACGCTTCCGATCGTCGGCGTCGGCCGGCTCGACGATTTCGCCGGCCGCCCGCGCCTCGTGCTGACGTCTGGTGAGCCCACCGGCGATGCTGTTGACCTCGGCTGGACCGAGTCAGAACCGTTGGTCGGCCGGCCGCGAGCCGCCGCCGACCTGGCCGCCCTGAGCGCCTCCGCGACGGTCATGTTCGCGACCGAGCAAGCCGAGCGCCTCAGAGCCTTTCTCGACGAGAGCGGAGTCAGGGCGGGGGTCGAGGAGACCGAGCTGGACCTCGATCTCGAGCTCAAGCCGGCTCTTCGACGGGCGGACATCGACATCGCATCCGGCTGTTCGCACCGGGAGCTCGGGTTCCACCTCGCCACCGACGCAGAACTCTTCGGCCGGCTGCGCCGCCCGTCACGCGCGTCTCGCGGCAGAACTCAGGCGAGAGATCTGACCAAGGAGTTCACACTCGACTTCGCCCCGGACGAGCTGGTCGTCCACGTCGATCACGGCGTCGCTCTCTTCAAAGGAATGCGGCTGATCGAGTCAGAGGGGGCTCATCGCGAGTACCTCGAGCTCGAGTACGCGGAGGGCGATCGCCTCTTCGTTCCGGTCGAGAACCTGGATCGGGTCCAGAAGTATCTCGGCGGCGAAGGGCAGCCCGCACTCCACAGGCTCGGGACCACCGACTGGACGCGAGCGCGTGGCCGGGCGCGAAAGGTCGTCCAGGACGTGGCGGACGAGCTGCTCAAGATCTATTCGCTGCGCGAGGCCCGGCCCGGTATTGCTTTCGCTCCCGACACCGCATGGCAGGCGGAGCTCGAGGCGTCGTTCCCATATGAGGAGACTCCCGACCAGGTCGCCGCTCTGGCAGAGATCAAAGCGGACATGGAATCAGACCGGCCCATGGACCGGCTGCTGTGCGGCGATGTCGGGTTCGGCAAGACCGAGCTGGCGCTGCGCGCGGCGTTCAAAGCGGCGATGAGCGGCAAGCAGGTTGCGCTCCTTGCGCCGACCACGGTGCTCGCCCAGCAGCACTTTCACGTCTTTCGAGAACGGCTTGCCAAGTTCCCCGTCGTGGTCGAGATGCTTTCGCGATTCGTGGACGACGAGACGCAGGCTCGCACGATCGAAGGCATCAAGGCAGGCCAGGTCGACATCGTCGTCGGCACACACAGGCTGCTTCAGCGTGACGTGCGATTCAAACGGCTCGGCTTGCTCATCGTCGATGAGGAGCACCGCTTCGGCGTGATGCAGAAGGAGCGGTTGAAAAAGCTGCGCACGCAGCTGGACGTGCTGTCGTTGTCCGCGACACCGATCCCGAGGACGCTGCACATGGCGGTGGGTGGGATTCGAGACATGAGCGTGATCCAGACTCCGCCCGAAGAACGTCAGCCGATCAAGACCTACGTCACCCCGGACGAGGACGAGCTGGTCCGCGAAGCGATCACTCGAGAGCTGCAGCGGGGGGGCCAGGTTTACTACGTCCACAACCGGGTGCGCACGATCCAGAAGGCAGCCGAACGCATCCTGCAGCTGGTCCCTGAAGCCCGCGTCGCCATCGGGCACGGCCAGATGGGCGAGAACGACCTGGCGAAGGTGATGGTCGAATTCGAATCCGCCAAGTACGACGTGCTCGTGTGCACCACGATCATCGAGTCCGGGCTGGACATTCCCAACGTCAACACGATCATCGTCGAGCGCTCCGACCGCTTCGGGCTGGCCCAGCTCTATCAGCTTCGGGGCCGTGTCGGTCGATCAGGGAGGCGCGCTTACGCTTATTTCCTGTACGACCCGCGCCGCTCGTTGACCGAGCAGGCCGACAAGCGACTTGACGTGATCTCGGGCCTGCACGAGCTGGGGCAGGGCTTCAAGATCGCGCTCCGCGACCTCGAGATCCGCGGCGCCGGCAACCTGCTCGGTACAGAGCAGCACGGCGCGATCGCGGCGGTCGGTTTCGAGATGTACCTGCAGATGCTCCAGGGTGCGGTTTCCAAGATGCGAAGTGGATCCGAAGAAACGGCCGTCGGCGATGTGCTCTCGACCACCGAGATGAACCTCGACCTGCCGCTCGACCACTTCATTCCGCGTTCATACATTCGTGACGAGAAGCTGCGGTTGGGCGCCTACCGGCAGCTCGCCGCCACGGAAGACGAGGAAGAGCTCGATGCCGTGCTGCGGTCGCTCGAGGACCGCTACGGTCCGGGTCCGTCGCAGCTCGACAACCTTGCGTACTCGCTGCGGATCAAGCTGCGCGGACAGCGGATGGGACTGCGCGGCGTCGTGGCCGACGGCCACGACATCGTGATTCGAGTCGACCCGCAGCGCTTTCTCGACGTCGACGAGCTGTCGCGCCGGATGGCAGGCAGGATCGCGGTCGCGCCCAATCGTTTGAAGATGCGAAGGCAGGGCGAAGGTTGGCAGCGGGATCTCCTGCAGCTGCTCGACGAGATGGCGGAGCTGTATGGGTCGGGCATCAGCTTGGTCGCGGTGCCGCACGGCTGATGCCAGAATCAGAGCCAGTGTCTGACTCGAAGGACAACCCCTACTCACCTGGAATCGAGGCGATCTTCGAGGTCGTGGCGCGCCTTCGCGCGCCGGGCGGCTGCCCGTGGGATCGCGAGCAGACGCACGAGTCGCTGCGGCCGTACCTGCTGGAGGAGACGTACGAGCTCCTCGAGGCGATCGACTCGGGAGACGACGCCAAGATCATGGAAGAGCTGGGAGATGTGCTGCTCCAGGTGGCGATGCACGCTGAGATCGCGGCGCAGGAGGACCGCTTCGACGCCCGCGAGGTTTCAGAGGCGGTAGCGGCGAAGATGGTCTCGCGGCACCCGCACGTTTTCGGCACCACGTCCGTCTCCAACGCCGACGAGGTGCTTCGCAACTGGGAGCACCAGAAGGCACACGAGGCCCGGAAGGCCGGCAAAGACGAATCGGTAGTCGATCGCGTGCCGGCGTCGCTGCCGGCCCTCGCCTGGGCGCTCGGATTGCAAAAGCGCGCCGCCCGCGTGGGCTTCGATTTCAAGTCTCCGCTGGAGGCCGCGGTGGACGCGCGGGAGACCTTCGACGAGATGGGCGACCTGCTCTTCGCCGTCGTCTCTCTGGCCCGCCGGATGAAGGTCAATCCCGAGGACGCACTCCGGGTTGCGGGTCAGCGGTTCCGCGACCGTTTCTCCAGGACGGAGGCGTCGCTACGCGAAGAAGGCAAGACCTTCCGCGACCTCGATCCTGAGCAGCTGGCTTTGCGCTGGGAAGAAAACGGATAGACGGGGGGCGTTTGTTATAGTCGGCTTCCGCTTCGGCAAGAGTCCCTGATCACGATCCAGCATGAAATACAACAGAGTCTTCGTCGCCTCCGGCACCTTGCGCACCAGCGCGTTCGGCATGCGCCATGCGGTTGTCGCCGCTGTGGTTGTGGCCGCGCTGGGTTGGGCGGGCGTCGCCTTCGCTCAGGAGTCGTACATCGGGCACAAGCTCAGCCAGAACGTGGCGGATGTGCGCAACCAGAACGTGGTCCTCGCCGCGCAAAACCAGGGCTACAAGAAAGATGTCCAGGCCATCACGTCCGGGGCAGGGGACGAGGAGGAGGCGAGGCTCAACGGCTACGCGAAGCCGCAGGAGCGGCTGTACCTCGTCACGGCGGCACCCTCGCCTTCCCCGACGCCGCCGGCGTCGCCGTCACCTTCAGCTTCGCCACACACTCACTGAGGCCGCCGGCCGGTCTCAAGCCCGGCGGTATACTTTGGACGCGGAGTGGAGCAGCGGCAGCTNNAGCTCGTCGGGCTCATAACCCGAAGGTCGTCGGTTCGAATCCGACCTCCGCAACCATCACTCCGAATACATAAGGGCGCCAAAGCGGCGCCCTTTCTCTTACTCGGGCGTATCTGCGCACGGAATGCATGCGGCAGGAGCCGCGCCAGGACATGAAGGCTAGAATGCCCAGCCGTGGGCCGGCTCCTGACGCCCGCCGCGGCGGCTGCGTTGGTGGTCCTCACTGCCTTCGACGTGGTGCTCTCCGCGGCTGCCACGACCTGGCAGATCGGCACAGACTTCCGAATGCCATACGCCGTCGGTGAGATCGCGCGCAGCCACGGTTGGCAGCACATCTACGAGCTCAGCCTCCAGCACCCGGCCGTCCTGGGGCTCGGACACAGCGATCTCTTTTATCCCTACCTGAACGCGCCTCTCTGGGCGTTCCTCGTGTGGCCGCTGACTTTCATCCCCTACCCGGTCGCGTATGCGATCTGCGTCGTTGTGATGACGGCCTGCCTGCTGGCGGCTGCCCTCCTGGCGGCGCCTTCCGACCGGCTGCATCGGATCATTTATGTGGGCTCCGCTTTCGGCAGCCTGGAGGTGGCGTTGGGGCCGGGCTTCGGACAGCCGGCAGCGTTGGTCGCGCTGGCGATTGTCGGCTGCTGGCGGCTGATGAAAGCCGACCGGCCGGCGCTGGCGGGCCTGGCGCTCGCGGTGATCAGCGTCAAGCCGAACATCGCCCTTCTGGTGCCTCTCGCGCTGTTGATGGCCGGCCACACGCGTGTGTTCATTTACTGGGCCGCCGCGACCCTGGCGCTGGTGGCGATCTCGGTTGTAGCCCTGCAGCCGAGCGGCGTCCAGGAGTACCTTGTGCTCCTCGCGACGGGCCCTCGCTTTCTCGCGAGCGAACCGGCCTGGACACTGTCCCGGCTGCTGGGCACCACGGTCGGCCTGCCGCTGGAGGTGCTGGTGCTGATCGGCGCCGCAGCAGCGGCCTGGCTTTACCGGCGTCGAGGGCCTGAGGTCCCGATCGCGGCCGGAATCCTGGCCACGCTCATCGTTTCGCCCTATATGCACACGCAGGACCTGGTGGTCCTTGTGGTGGCGATCTGGATGCTGCACCGCGCTGAGCTCGAGCAGCTGAACGGGCGCATGCTGGCCGGCTTCTGGGTCGTGGCGATAGTGGGCATCGAATGGACGCCGCTGCTCGTCGCCGCCGAGGTCGCCCTGATCGGAGTCCTTCTCTATCCTGCGCTCGGCCGAAGGCGGCTGCTGGTTCCCGCTGGAACTCAGCCGCCGTAAGGGTCTTGAAGGTGGCGGGTCATCGGCCCCGCCAGCGAACTCGAATACAATTGCGGCAGGAAGTCGGACCACGCAGCACGGCATCCGATGTCCGCAACCAACTGGTCCCAAACCCGAGCCCCCGCATTGGCTCGGATCCGCCTCGTGTCTGGAGAAGATTTGAACAAGAGGAAGCGAGTGGCGCTGGCCAAGCGACGTGTGAAGAAGCGCAAGCTGAAGGCGCGGGCACAAACCGCAAGATAGGATCTTCTCCTCTGAGGGCGCCCAGGTCGCGCCCGGCTTGCGCGGTGCCGTAGCTCAGGTGGTAGAGCGCGCGACTCATAATCGCGTTGTCGCTGGTTCGAGTCCAGCCGGCACCACCATGCTCCGGAAACATCTTCCCGACGCTCTCCTGCAGGCGATCCGGCACAGCGAGCTCATCCGACCGGAGGATCGCGTGCTGGTCGCAGTTTCGGGCGGTCCCGATTCGACCGCTTTGCTGGTCGCGCTACACGAGCTGGGTTTTGATGTGGCGACCGCCCACTTCGACCATGCCCTGCGCGCCGGCTCCGAGAAAGTTGCAGAACAGGTCCGCGCGCTGTGTTCCCGCCTGGGCGTGCCGGTGGTCGCCGGGCGTCGAGAATCGCCGTTGCCACACGGCTCGATGCAGGCGGGCGCGCGCTCTGTCCGTTACGAGTTCCTGGAGCAGGCGCGAGCTCGAGTCGGGGCGGACGCGGTTGCGCTCGCTCACACCGCGGACGACCTGGTCGAAGGCGCCGTGCTGCACCTGATGCGCGGATGCGGGCTCGCAGGCCTGCGCGGCATGCCCGCAAGCCGCGGCGCTTATGTCCGCCCGATGCTCGCGGTCTGGAGAAGCGAGGTCATGGAGTTCCTTGGGCAGCGTGGAATCACTGCCTACGACGACCCTGCGAATGCCGACCTCAAATTCGCGCGCGCGCGCGTGCGACATGAGATTCTTCCCGCCCTCGAGCAGGGCCGCCCGGGCATCGGCCGGCGTTTTTACGCTGCCGCGAGGCAGGCTTCGATCATGCAGGAGGCCCTCGAACAAGAGGCCCGCGCGCTGGTCAGCGCCGGAATGCCGGCCAGGCCGGACGTGGCGGGGATGCCTGAACCGCTGGCCGTCGAGCTGATGAAAGTCCTGTACTCACGTGCCGGAGGTTTGCAGCCCGGACTCTCGCGCGCGCACCTGAGCTCAATGCTGCGTTTGGTCCGCGGCGGAGCCGGCGGCCGAGGCGTCGACCTCCCTGGCGGCCGCCGTTTTCGTATCGTGGGCTCTCACATGGAAGTCGTTGTGCCGCCAGCCGCGAGCGCCCGCGTCGTAAGTCGACCGCGGCTTGACGTCAAAAGCTGCCCAGGCTGTGACGATTCCAACGCGGCCCACCTGCGACCCGGCGTGCGCGTGCACGTGGGATTTCGCCGGCCTGGCCTGCGCATGCGCCCCTCCCGTGGAAGCGGCTCACGCAAGCTGCAAGACATCCTGGTCGACGCCCGCGTTCCGCGAGAGGACCGCGACTCATGGCCTCTGGTCTTTGCGGGCGATCGCCTCGCGTGGGTTCCGGGAATCGCGGTGGACGCCGACCTGGAGAGAGTTGCCGGCGAGCCGTCTTTACATGTTGCGATCTCGCCGATGCCGGACTATTGGAGGGCCAAAGTTGCTAGGCTAGGAACGCCGATCAGCCCTCGAGGAGAGTCGAGTTGAGCCGTTTTCCCCGCTCCAGCCTGTTTTATTTCGCACTGGTCGTCGTGCTCGGCCTGGTGTTCTGGTTCACGTGGCAATCGCTGCAGGGTGGCGGGACCTCCACCGACTGGCATTACTCGACTCTTGTGACCAACGCCCAAAATGGCGACGTCAAGTCGCTCGAGATCAACGGCACGGATGGAATCGCCACCGACTCGCAGGGCCACAAGCACAACGTCGTGGTGCCTGACTCCACCGGCAACCCACAGTGGGTCACCGACCTGGTGACTACGGATCACGTCGACGTCTTCTTCGACAAGAACAGCAGCGGCAGCTATCTGCTGCAGGTGCTCCTACCGAACATCATCCTGGTGATCCTGATCGCCGCCTTCATGTGGTGGGTGCTCCGCCAAACCCAGAGCGGTAACAACCAGGCGATGTCGTTCGGCCGTTCGCGCGCCCGCCTGATCGCCGGGGACAAGCCCGCGATCACGTTCGCAGACGTGGCAGGTGTGGAGGAGGCTAAACAGGAGCTCTCGGAGATCGTCGAGTTCCTGAAATATCCCGAGAAGTTCGTTGCTCTGGGGGCGCGCATCCCGAAAGGTTGTCTGCTCGTAGGGCCTCCAGGCACCGGCAAGACACTTTTGAGCAAGGCTGTTGCGGGAGAGGCCGGCGTGCCCTTCTACTCGATCTCCGGATCGGAGTTCGTCGAGATGTTCGTCGGTGTCGGAGCGAGCCGCGTCCGCGATCTGTTCGATCAGGCCAAGAAGAACTCGCCCTGCATCGT
>PLYZ01000027.1 GCA_003151935.1 Candidatus Dormiibacterota bacterium
GACAACCTCGACATCGTGCAGAACATGTTCCTGGGCCGCGAACGTCTCCGCCTCGGGCTCCTCGACGAAGACAGCATGGAGCGCGCCGCCGGCGAGACGCTGGCGAGCCTCCGCGTGACAACGGTCAGGTCGGTCCGCCAGCCTGTCGCCTCACTCTCGGGCGGCCAGCGCCAGTCGGTGGCGGTGGCCAAGGCGGTGATGTGGAACTCGAAGCTGGTGATCATGGACGAGCCCACCGCCGCCCTGGGAGTCGTCCAGACCAGGCAGGTGCTCGACTTGATCAAGCGCCTGCGCGACCGGGGCCTCGCGGTGATGGTCATCTCGCACAACCTCACCGACGTTTTCGAGGTGGCCGACCGGATCGCGGTGCTCTATCTCGGCCGGTTGGTCGCCCAGGACAAGGCTTCGGCGTTTGACCTGCAGACAGTCGTCGAATACATGACCACAGGGGGTTCGAGCCGCACCAGTGGCGCACGTACCAAGGAGAGTTGACATGGCAGGCGTCGCGCCGGACCAGGCGACGGACCTAACCGCCGCCCCGGAGGCCGCTGAGGCCGAGCTACCGCCGGGCCTCGTTGCCCAGACCCTCGGCGAGTATGTGCGCGCCTACGTTGCACGCATCGGGGCCGGCGAGAGCGGGGTCCTACCGGTCATCGCCGCCATGTTCGCGATCATGCTCGTGTTCACGGTAATCAGCCCGAACCATGTCTTCCTATCCCCCGGCAACCTGGTCAACCTGTTTCAGCAGGCTGCGGTGTTCATGGTCCTCGCGATGGCCGAGGGGTTCGCCCTGGTCCTCGGCGAGATCGATCTCTCGGTCGGGTTCGTCGGCGCCGTCGGCGCCGCGATTACGGTCCAGCTGGTCCAGCCCCTCACCACCAACTGGCACTGGGTGCCGGCCGTGCTCGCCGGGCTCCTCGCCTGCACCGTTTTCGGCCTGATTCAAGGCACGATCATCACCCGGCTGCGAGTACCGTCTTTCATCGTCACGCTGGCCGGCTTTCTGATCGCAAACGGGATCTTCCTGAAGATCCTCCTGCTCGGGCCCTTTTCCGGCTACCCAAACCTCGCCGGCGAGAGCGACAGCCTGCACGTCATCTACAACCTGATGTGGGGCACGATCGACCCCGTCGTGTCCTGGATCGCCGCCGCGGTCGTGGTTGGCGGGCTCGGTCTTGTCATCTGGCTCAGCGACTCGCGACGGCGCAAGAGCGGTCTCGTCGCGCCCCCGGCGTCCCTCTCCCTGATCAAGATCGGGCTGATCGCAGTCGTCGCGATCGTCGTCGTAGGCATCAGCAACACTAACCGGGCCAACCTCGGAACGCTGGAGGGCGTGCCCTGGATGATCCCGATCGTCCTCGCGGTGCTTGGGGCATGGACCGTCCTGCTTCAGCGCACCAAGTACGGGCGATATGTCTACGCGATCGGCGGCAATCCCGAGGCGGCCCGCCGCGCCGGCATCAACGTCGCGCTCGTGCGCACGGTGGGCTTTGGCCTCTGCTCGTTCACGGCCGGCATCGCGATCCTGTTGTACGCGTCACTCCTGGGTGGGATGTCCAACAACTTGCAGGGCGGGCAGTACGTCCTGTACGCCGTCGCGGCGGCTGTGATCGGCGGCACGAGCCTTTTCGGGGGCAGGGGCAAGCCCCTCCACGGTGTCCTGGGTGGGCTGGTCATCGCCGCCATCTACAACGGCCTGTACCTGCAGGGGATCTCGTCCGTGGAGTGGCAGTACATCGTGACCGGCCTGGTGCTCCTGGCGGCGGTCGTGATCGACGCGGTGTCCCGGCGCGGTGCGGCCTCCGGGAGCGTGACCCGGGCTTAACTTCCCCGGTACTCTCCCCCAGGATTGG
Organism: Candidatus Dormiibacterota bacterium; assembly: GCA_003151935.1. GTDB lineage: Bacteria > Chloroflexota > Dormibacteria > Dormibacterales > Dormibacteraceae > Palsa-870. Next base: position 1,854 of record PLYZ01000027.1, read on the forward strand.
GAATTCTCCTACCTGGGTAATTGTTTCTTCGACATGGCAACACCGAAATCCGAGCTTCTACCAGTCCTCCCCATGGACGACGTCGTCGTCCTCCCCCACATGACGGTCACCCTCGCGGTCGAGGGCGACGATCAGAAGGCCGCGATCGAGGCCGCCCGCCAGGGCAACCGCCTCATCCTGCTCGTGCCCCGAATCGAGGGCAAATTCGGCACCATCGGCACCGCCGCCCGCCTGGGCGAGTCCGCCGACCTGCCGACCGGCGCCCAGGCGTTCATGATCCGCGGCGAGTACCGCGCCCGACTGGGCGGCGGCCAGGCCGACATCGGCGGTGCGCTGTGGGTGCAAGCCGACCCGATCGCCGACCCCGAGCCCCCGACCGAGAAGTCGCTCGAGCTCGCGCGCGAGTACCGCGCCCAGCTGGAGAACCTCGTCGAGTCGAGAGGCGTCCCGCAGGTCGTGCAGTTCCTGCGCGCCGCCAAGAGCCCGGGCCACCTCGCCGACCTGGCCGGCTACTCGCCGGACCTCTCAACCGAGCAGAAGCTGGAGGTCCTGGAGACACTCGACCTCGAGCAGCGGCTCACGCTGCTGATCAAGTGGACGAAGTCGATCCTCGCCGACGCCTCTCTCAAGGAGAAGATCCGCAGCGACGTCGCGGAGGGCATGGAGAAAACTCAACGCGAGTTCCTGCTCCGCCAGCAGATGGAAGCGATCAAGAAGCAGCTCAACGAGGGAGGCAGCGACGTCGCCTCCACGTACCGCGAGAAGGTGGCCAAAGCGGGCATGCCGGAGGGCGTGCTCACAGAGGTCACGCGCGAGCTGGACCGCCTGGAGCGGACCAGCGAGCAGAACCCCGAATACGGGTGGATCCGCACGTACCTTGACTGGATGCTGGACATCCCCTGGAATGTGCGCTCGGAGGACAACTACGACCTCGTCGAGGCTCGGCGAATCCTGGACGAGGACCACACCGGACTGTCGGACGTGAAGGACCGCATCATCGAGTTCCTCGCCGTGCGCAAGCTGCGCAAGGAGCGCGGGCTCGAGGTGTTGGGTGGACGTGGCTCCGGCGCCATCATCACCCTGGTCGGACCTCCCGGCGTCGGCAAGACCTCGCTTGGCGAGTCGGTTGCCCGCGCGCTGGGCCGGAAGTTCACGCGTGTCTCGCTCGGCGGCATTCGCGACGAGGCTGACATCCGCGGCCACCGGCGCACCTACGTCGGCGCGCTTCCCGGCCGCATCGTGCGCGCCCTGAAAGAGGCCGGCACCAAGAACCCGGTGATCATGCTGGACGAGATCGACAAGGTCGGCAGCGACTGGCGGGGCGACCCGTCGGCCGCGCTGCTAGAGGTCCTCGACCCGGCGCAGAACAACACCTTCCGCGACCACTACCTGGAGGTCGACCTCGACCTGTCCGAGGTGCTGTTCATCCCCACTGCCAACGTGTCGGAGACGATCCCGGCTCCGCTGCTCGACCGCATGGAGCTGATCCGCCTCGACGGCTACACCGAAGAGGAGAAGGTCGCCATCGCGCGCGACCACCTGCTGCCACGCGTGGTCAAGCAGGCCGGGTTGAACCCGGACGAGGTGACGGTCACCGAGGACGCGATCATGAAGGTGATCACCGACCACACGCGTGAGGCGGGAGTCCGCAACCTCGAGCGCGAGCTCGGAAAGATCACGCGCAAGGTCGCGACGAAGGTCGCCAAGGCCGAGCTGACGCCACCCGTGGCGATCACAGTCGAGCGCGTGCGCGAGTTCCTGGGCAAGCCTCGATTCGACAACGAGGTCGCCGCGCGCACCGCCGTGCCAGGCGTGGCCACAGGCCTCGCCGTGACCGGTACAGGCGGGGACGTCCTCTTCGTGGAGGCGGCCGCGACCGACAGCAACGGACACGGCAGCACCGTGATCCTCACCGGCCAGCTGGGCGACGTGATGAAGGAGTCGGCGCAGATCGCGCTGTCCTACGTCCGCTCCCACACGGACGAGCTGAAGATCGAAAACGGGGCGGCCGACAAGTCGTTCCACATCCACGTGCCCGAGGGCGCGGTGCCCAAGGACGGCCCGTCGGCCGGCGTGACCATGACGACCGCGATCGTGAGCTTGCTCACCGGACGGCCGGTGCGGAGCACGGTCGCAATGACGGGAGAGGTCACCCTGCAGGGCCTGGTGCTGCCGATCGGCGGCGTCAAGCAGAAAGTGCTGGCCGCACACCGGATGGGACTCACGGAGGTCATCCTGCCGAAGAGGAACGAGAAGGACATCGACGACGTGCCGCAGAGCGTGCGCGAAAAGATGACGTTCCACTTCGCGAGCCGCGTGGGTGAGGTGCTCGAGTTCGCGCTCGAGCCCTCGACCAACGCCAAGAGCCAGGCCGCTTAATTGCCAATCGAGCCGACGCCTAACGGCACCTACGGCACCAAGATGCCTGCCGAGAAATTGATGCAGAAGCTCTTCGAGCCGCTGGCGAAAAGAGGGATCAAGGCCTACCGGCGAACCGGAGGGACGAACCGGATGAGCACGATGATGGGATTCCCCGTGGTCCTGCTGACCACGAAGGGAGCCAAGTCGGGCCAGGAGCGAACGGTGACGTTAGGTGGTTTTTCGGACGGGAACGACGCGTGGCTCGTCGTCGCTTCGATGGGTGGATCGGCTAACCACCCGGCCTGGTTCAACAACATGGTCCAGCACCCGGACGAGATCTGGCTGGAGGTGGGCAACCGGAAGATGAAGGTCAGAGGCGAATCGCTCACCGGCAGCGAGCGCGAAGAGGCGCTCGCCCGCATCGCCGCCATCTCCGCCCGGTACGCCGGCTACCAGAAGAAGACCGACCGCCAGATCCCGATCGTCCGCCTGACGCGAATCTCTGAATAACAGACCAGCCAGATTCGCGTGAGAGTGCTGGTCCCCGACTCGCCTCTCCGCCGCGAGATGGGCCCGCTGCCCGAGGGCGTTGAGCTCGTAGCAGAGCCGTCCCCAGACGTGGAGATGCTGGTGCTGGGTCCCGAGCTGGCAGAGGATGTTCCGGAGCTCCTCGCGCGGCTGCCCGGGCTCCGGGTCGTGCAGTCGTTCAGCGCGGGCGTGGACCAGCTGGTGCCTCTCATCCCGCCCGGCGTGGTGCTTTGCAACGCCATGGGTGTGCATGACGTGGCGGTGTCCGAATGGGTGGTGGCTGTGATCCTCGCCATGGGACGGCGCTTGCCTGAGTTCGGCGAGATGCAGCGTCGAACGGAATGGAACCGCGACGTCGCCGAGCCTCAATCGAATCAATCTGTCGATGACCTCGACGGCAAGACCGTGCTCATCGTGGGGCATGGCTCCATCGGTAGGGCACTGGCTATGCGGCTCGAGCCCTTCGGGGCGCGGGTGGTCGGCATCGCCCGGCACGCGCGCCAGGGAGCCGAGCCACTGGAAGCGCTGCCACGCCTTTTGCCGCATGCCGACGTCGTTGTCGATCTGCTGCCTCTTACCGCCGCCACCCAGCAGTTCGTCGATGCGGACTTTCTTGCGCGGATGAAGCCTGGCGCCCTGTTCGTCAACGCAGGGCGCGGCGGAACAGTCGACACGAATGCCTTGCTCGACGCGCTGCGGGCCGGCAGCATCCGCGCGGCGCTCGACGTGACAGATCCCGAGCCCCTGCCCTCCGATCACCCACTCTGGCGAGCGCCGAATGTGCTCATCACGCCACACATCGCCGGCACGGTCGCGCATTGGGAGTCCCGCGCATATCGATTCGCGGGCGATCAGATTCGCCGGTACGCCGCAGGCCAACCTATGCTCGGCGTCCAGGCCACGTAAGTTAGGGCCCGGGTGGCGCCAAAAAGGTTATTCGGGTAAGCGTGATGTGAATGGGTGGCGCCAGACGTGCGGTTCGACGCGCCTGGAATAGCTGCTTGCCTCACGCGTTTTGCTCTTCTGATGGCACGCAGCTCCCACGAGATCCTCGAGAGGGCGACCACAATCGCCGTGATCGGCGCCTCGCGTGATCCCAACAAGGCCGGTGGCTCGGTGCCATTTGGCCTCCAGCGACGAGGCTTTCGGATCATCCCGATCAACCCATTCGCCGGCGAGCTGTTCGGTGAGCGCGTCTACCGCTCGCTGAGCGAGGTGCCGTTCAAGATCGACCTCGTCGACGTCTTCCGGCCGGCGCAGGACGCACCCGAGATCGCGCGCCAGGCGGTCGCCGCGGGCGCCGGGGCGCTGTGGCTGCAGCTCGACATCCGCTCCGCCGAGGCGAGGCAGATCACCGAGGCGGCGGGGCTGGATTATGTCGAGGACGAGTGCACCGCGGTGGTGAGCTCGCTGTACCAGATCCGAAAGCAAACTGCCGCGTAGAGGGGATCGGGCCTTCAGCCCCGAGCGACATTCCGAACGGCCGAATAGATCGCAAGGTCGTGCCATGCGCCGGCCCTGTACTGGGCACCCCTCAGCACACCGTCCCGGATGAACCCAGCCTTCTCCAAAGAACGTTGCTCGGCGAGATTTTCAATGTCCGTCGCAGCCTCGATGCGGTTGACGGAAGTTGTCGCGAGCAGGTGATCCGCAAGAATTCGCTGGGCCTGGGTCCCCAACCCGCGCCCTCGCGCCTCAGGAATCAGGCTGATCCCGATGTTCCAGGCGAAATACTCCGGGTTTGGGTTGTACCGAACCAACCGCCACGACACGGTTCCTATGGGCTCGTTGTCCGGTAGCTGCTCGACCATCAGAGTTCCACCATGCTCACCGACAAGTCCGTTCTTCTTGATCGACTCGTACGCCGTCGGCCGCGGTGAGAGGCCGAAGTCATTGAACTCGCCCATGTAGTGCGGCGACGACGACCAGAGCTCCAGCAGCCTCGCGTCGTCGAGCGTCGCCCGCCGCAAGCGGACCAGCCGATGCGGCCCCGAGGTCCCATCCTCCACCACTGACAGATTCTGGGGCAGGTGATGCAAGAAGGCCTTGTTAATGGGGTTGTCGGCGAACAGATGTTTGGTAAAATTACGGCATGGAGTACGCCTCCGTCAGCCCCGCAAATCAGGACCTCGCAAAGGCTCTTGACGACCGGATCGGCGAGGTCTCGGCTCACGCCCATGCGGCGCTGGCGCAGGTCG
>PLYZ01000076.1 GCA_003151935.1 Candidatus Dormiibacterota bacterium
GCGTTTGGACTGGTTGCGAGCGGCCGGCGAGCTGGACCGAAGGGCACCATCTCGTGCACTGGATCCACGGCGGAACGAACGAACCGTCCAACCTTGCGCTTCTTTGCTACCGGCATCACTGGATGGTGCATGAGGGCAACTGGCAGATCATTCGTGGCGACGACGGCCGCATCGTGACCATCCCGCCGACAGTTACCTTCGGTCCTCCGTCCCGAGGACCCGACTAGACCTAGCCGGATGGTTATGCATCGTCTTGTATACTCATGCGTCCATGCCAAAGACGGTGAAGGCGGCCGTGGCCGGTGCCAACGGCTATGCCGGGATGACGCTGGTGAACCTGCTGGCCCGCCACCCGGGCGTGCAGCTCAGCCAGCTCACGTCTCGCTCGTACGCGGGTAAGCCCTACTCCGAGGTCTTTCCGCTGCTGGACCTGAAAGGCGAGTTCCGGCCGGATCCGGATCCCGACGGCCTCGACGTCGTATTCAGCTGCCTGCCGTACAACGTGAGCGCGGGCAAGGCCGCCGGGTGGATCGCCGCCGGCGCCCGGGTGATCGACATGAGCGGCGACTTCCGGCTTCAAGACGCAAAGCAGTACCCCATCTGGTACCGCCAGGAACATCCCGCCCCGGAGCTGCTTGCCAAGGCGGTCTGCGGCCTTCCCGAGCTGCACGCGGCCGAGCTCAAAGACGCAGCACTCGTCGCCGTACCAGGGTGCTACTCGACCGCGTCGATCCTGGCTCTTGCCCCGGTGGTCGCGGCAGGCCTGGCCGCGTCTGACTTCGTGGTGGATGCCAAGTCAGGGGTTAGCGGCGCCGGCCGGTCACTGGGCATCGGTGTCCACTTCAGCGAGGTCAACGAGTCGGTGGGCGCCTACGCGATCGGCGGGCACCGCCACCTTCCGGAACTGAAACAGGAGTTGAGTAAGCTCAGCCGGAACGGCGAGGTCAATGTCACGTTCGTCCCACATCTCATCCCCATGACCAGAGGCATCCTCGCCACGTGCTATTTCGATCTCAAAGGCTCGCTCGAAGAGCTGCAAGACGCCTATCTGGAGTTTTACGCCGGCCAGCCGTTCACGCGCGTGGTCGACCAGAGCCCGACGACCAAGCTCGCGAGCCATTCGAACCTGTGCCTGATCAACGTCGCGGCTCAGGGCAAGAAAGCGGTGGTCACCGCGGCGCTGGACAACCTCATCAAGGGAGCGTCCGGCCAGGGCGTTGAGTGCTTCAACATCGCGTTCGGATTCGACCGCACGACGGCGCTGGAGGGCCCGGCTCAATGGCCCTGACCTTTCCCCGGGGCTTTCGCGCAGGCACAGCTGCTTGCGGCATCAAGGCTTTCACCGCCGGCGCTTCAGCCATACCCAGTGGCCAGAGAGACGACCTGTGCGTGATCCATTCTTCGCGTCTGTGCGATACCGGCGGGGTCTTCACCACGAACAAGATCAAGGCCGCGTCGGTGGTGATCGACCAGCTTCACCTACAGCACAACCGGGTCCAGGCGCTGACGATCACGTCTGGGAACGCCAACGCATGCACCGGCGCTCAGGGCTTCAAGGACGCGCTGCAGATCGCGAAACTGTCGGCCGACCGGCTCGACCTGGACCCGGACCAGGTGCTGGTCAGCTCGACCGGCGTGATCGGACGCTACCTGCCGATGGATGCGATCAAGCCTGGCATAGCGGAGGCATGCGGCAAGCTGAGCGATGAAGGTGGAGCGGCGGCGGCACGGGCGATCATGACCACGGACCTCGCGCCCAAGACTGCGGAGCTCGAGCTCGAGCTGGCCGGCGCGACCATTCGTCTTGGAGGCATGTGCAAGGGGTCCGGGATGATCCATCCGAACATGGCCACCATGCTGGCCTACGTGACCACCGACGCGGCCGTCGAGCCCGGCCTGATGGGCAAACTCGTCAAATCGATCGCGGATCGCAGCTTCAACCAGGTGACAGTCGATGGCGACAGCTCGACCAACGACACCTTTCTGATGCTGGCGAACGGCGCGGCGGGAAACCAGCCGATCCGGAGCGGCACCCTCGAAGCCGAGCAGCTGGAGATGGCGCTGCTCGAGGTCGCGCAGCAGCTCGCTCGCGCGATCGCGCGCGACGGCGAGGGCGCTACCAAGCTCATCACCGTCAAGGTCACGGACGCGTTTTCCGACGCGGATGCGCGGCTCGCGGCACGTGCCGTGGCCGCCTCGAGCCTGGTCAAGACGGCCATACACGGCGGCGACCCGAACTGGGGACGGATCGTGTGCGCGCTCGGTTACAGTGGCGCCGAGCTTGCGCTCGACAAGCTGCACCTCACAGTCGGAGGGGAGGTCGTTTTCGCGCACGGTGCGGGCGTGGACGTGGACCTGTCGGCCGTTCGGCATGCGTTCGAGCAACCGGAGATTGAGATCGTGGCCACCCTCGGGCTGGCGGACGGACGCGCCGAGGCCTGGGGATGTGACCTTTCGGAGGAATACGTGCGAATCAACGCGGACTACACGACATGACGCTGACGGTTGAGGAGCGGGCGAAGGTCCTGGTCGAGGCGCTGCCCTACATCAAGCGATTCCACGGGCAGGTGGTCGTGATCAAGGTGGGCGGCAACGCCATCGAGTCGGCGCGCGACGAGACCCTTCTCGACGTGGTGCTGCTCCGGTATGTCGGCATGCAGCCGATCCTGGTACATGGCGGGGGCCCGGAGATCAGCGCGATGAGCGAGCGGCTCGGCCTGAAGCCGGCTTTCAAGAACGGCCTGCGCATCACCGACGACAAGACGATGGAGGTCGTGAAGATGGTGCTGACCGGCAAGGTCAGTCCCGACCTGGTGGCCGCCATCCACCGGCTCGGAGGACAGGCTGTCGGGATGAGCGGCGAGGACGGTCCGACGATTATCGCGGAGCCCCTGGAAGAATCGATGGGATTCGTCGGGCGCGTGACACAGGTCAACAAGGAACCGATCACCGCGCTGCTCAGCCGCGGATACATCCCTGTGATCGCCTCAATCGGGATGGGTTACGACGGGCACGCCTACAACATCAACGCGGACACGGTGGCGGCGGAGATCGCGGTCGCGTTGAATGCGGCCAAGGTCATCCTGCTCACCGACGTGGCCGGGGTCCTGGGCGTGGATGGTGAGGTCGTCGCCGTGATGTCGCGTGAGGACGCACGGCACCGGATCGACGAAGGCGAAGTCACAGGCGGGATGATCCCCAAGCTCGAGGCCTGCCTTCGCGCGCTGGACGTGGTGCCCCTCGCCCACATCGTCGATGGACGCACTCCTCACGCTTTGCTGCTCGAGCTGTTCACAGAAGCCGGCATCGGGACGATGGTCACGCCCTGATCGCGATGAGTACGTCAGAGCTTGCCGATCGCTATCTCATGCAGACGGGCCGAAGGCTGCCGGTCACTTTCGTGCGCGGCCGCGGCTGCGTCCTGTACGACGAATCGGGTCGCGAATACCTCGACCTCGTGGCGGGGATCGCGGTGAACCTGCTCGGCCACTCGCATCCTGACGTGGTGGCGGCCGTCACCGCGCAGGCGAACACGCTGATCCACACCTCCAACCTGTACTTCACGCAGCCGCAGGTCGAGCTGGCCCAGCGCCTGGTGGAGCTTTCATTTCCCTCTCGCGTCTTCTTCTGCAACTCCGGCGCNNGGACGCACCCTGGCGGCGGTCACCGCAGGCGGCCAGCACAAATACTCCGATCCATTCAAGCCGCTCCCTGAAGGTTTCATCCACGTCGCCTACAACGACCTTGACGCGATCAAGGACGCCACCAGCGTGCGCACGGTCGCCGTGATGCTCGAGCCTGTGATGGGCGAGATCGGCATCATCCCGGCGAACGCCGGCTACCTCGAGGGCGTCCGGAGCTGGTGCGACGCTCAGAACCTGCTCCTGATCCTGGACGAGGTGCAGACCGGGCTGGGCCGCACCGGCCGGTGGTTCGCGCACCAGCACCACGGAATCACGCCTGACGTGATGACGCTCGCCAAAGGGCTCGGCGGCGGAGTGCCGATCGGCGCGTGCCTGGCTAACCCGCGCGCGGATGTCTTCGAGCCAGGCGACCATGGCTCCACGTTCGGCGGCAACCCGCTGGCGTGCGCCGCCGCGATCGCCGTGCTCTCGGTGATCGAGCGTGATGGGCTGGTCGGGCATGCCGCGGAGATGGGCGATCTGCTGCACGACGCCCTGCTCGACCTGGGGGCCAAGGACGTTCGCGGCCTTGGGCTGATGCAGGCCTTCGAGTTCGCCGAGCCCCGCGCGAAGGCCTTCCAGCAGTCGTGCCTGGAGGCGGGGGTGATCGTCAACGCCGTCGACGATCATTCGGTTCGACTGGTACCGCCGCTGATCGTCGACAGCACCGAGATCGAGCGGGCTCACTCCACGATGCGCAAGGCGGCGAAATGACCCCGACCAAGACCCAGCGCCACAACGCGATCCTCGACGTGGTGAACCGGGGCTCGGCTCACACCCAGCAGGACATCGCTTCTGCGCTCGCCCGTCGTGGAATGAGAACCACCCAGGCGACCATCTCTCGCGACATCCAGGAGCTCGGACTCGTCCGATCCGGAGAGGGTTACCGCAGCTCCGTATCACTCGTCCGCGAGCTGGTGCTGTCGATCGAGCTCGTCGAGCCCGTGGCCGTGATCAGGACGCCTCCCGGAACCGCAAACCTCGTCGCGAGGCGGATCGACGAGGCGGCCCTGCCGGGCATCGCCGGCACCGTGGCCGGTGACGACACGATCATCGCGGTGCTGCGAAAACCCGGAGCGGGCCGGGCGCTGAAGGAACTGCTGACCCATGGCGGCTAGGGGGGTGCGGTGGGGGAAGGGCTTTGCCCGGCCACCGCAAGGGGGGCTTTCCCCCCACAAATGACCAAGAAGCTGGTCCTTGCTTATTCCGGTGGCCTCGACACGTCCGTGGCGATCCGCTGGTTGAAGGATCTCGGCTGGGATGTGATCGCGTTCACCGTCGACCTGGGAGAGAAGAAGGACCTCGACGCGATCCAGGCGCGCGCTCTGAAGACCGGTGCCTCCGCGGCCTACGTTGCCGACGGCCGTGCCCCGTTCCTGCAGCTTTTCGTCTGGCCCTCGCTGCAGGCAGGTGCCGTGTACGAGAAGGAGTACCCGCTCGCGACAGCTCTTGGCCGCCCGCTCATCGCGGCCATGATGGTCGAGGTGGCGCGGCGAGAGGGTGCGACCGCGATCGCGCATGGCTGCACCGGCAAGGGCAACGACCAGGTGCGATTTGACGTCACTACGGCCGCCCTCGCGCCCGACCTCGAGGTCGTCGCACCCGTCCGTGAGTGGGGCATGAACCGCGACGACGAGATCGAGTACGCCGCCAAGCACGGCATCGAGGTGCCCGCAACGGTCCGCTCGCCTTACTCGACCGACGAGAACCTCTGGGGGCGGTCGATCGAAGCGGGGGTGCTGGAGGACCCATGGGCCGAGCCGCCGCGCGACGTCTACAGCTGGACCCGCGATCCGCGCGACTGCCCGGACGAGCCCGCATATGTCGAGATCGGCTTCAAGCACGGACTGCCGATATCGCTCGACGGCAAGCTGGTCGCCGCCCTCGAGCTCGTGACCGAGCTCAATCGGATCGGCGGCGAAAACGGCGTCGGCCGGATCGACCACCTCGAGAACCGTCTGATCGGCATCAAGTCACGCGAGATCTACGAGGCTCCGGCGGCCGTGCTGCTGTTGCAGGCGCACCAGGCGCTCGAGGACATCACCCTGCCCAAGGAGGTCGCTCGATTCAAGGACACCGTCGCGCAGCAATGGGCGCAGATGGTCTACGACGGCCTCTGGTTCAGCCCCTTGCGCGATGCCCTGTACGCCTTTGTCGCGGAAACCCAGCGCCACGTCACCGGAGATGTGCGAGTCAAGCTCTTCAAGGGTTCCTCGCAGGTGGTCGGCCGCAAGGGACCGCACCAGCTTTACCAGCTGTCGCTCGCGACGTACGGGAAAGGTGACGTGTTCGACCAGTCGGCCGCGGCCGGGTTCATCAAGCTCTGGGGAATGGGCGTGCGCACGTCGGCGCAGGTCCAGGGACAGCTGCACGCTCGCGAGATGGGCAATCTGCTGGGCGATGTCAAGAGGCTGACGCCATAGCGAAGAACCGCCAAACAAACGTAAGCCCCTCACCCCGACCCTCTCCCGGAAGGGGAGAGGGGGGAAAAATGTGGGGGGGTCGGTTTCGCCGCCCGCTCCTCCCTGAGCTCGAGCGATTCTCATCGTCTCTGGAGATCGATTTCGAGCTGTACCCGTTCGACATCGCGGCCAGCATCGCGCACGCGCGCGGGCTGGCCGCTTCAGGCCTGCTGTCCCGGACGCGACTCACAGCGATCGAGCGTGGCCTTCGCCGGGTCAAGCGCGAGCTGGATGAAGGTGAATTCGCCTTCCACGACACCGATGAGGACATCCATACGGCCATCGAGCGCCGGCTCACTGAGATCACGCCGGCCGGCGCCGCCCTGCACGCCGGCCGCTCGCGCAACGACCAGGTCGCGCTCGACCTCCGCCTGTACTGCCGCGTCGCCGCATCAGAGCTCGTGTCTGCGATCACAGGGGTGGTCGATGCTCTCGCCAGCAAGGCTCGTGCGCATGCAGGCTGGGTGATGCCGGGATACACCCACCTTCAGCGCGCACAGCCGGTCACAGTCGGCCACCATCTGCTTGCCCATGCCGAGCCCCTGCTCCGCGATGCCGAGCGATTTCGCCACGCGTATGCAGCCGCGGACGAGATGCCGCTTGGTTCAGGAGCGCTTGCGGCCAGCACTCTTCCACTGCAGCGCGAGCGGGTCCGCCGCGAACTCGGATTCGAACGCTTGACCGTCAACAGCATCGATGCCGTGGCTGATCGGGACTTTGCGCTCGACCTGGTCTACGCCTGTGCTTCCGCGGCGATCCATCTCAGCCGCCTCGCGGAGGACATCGTCATCTGGGCGACCTCGGAGTTTGGCTTCGTCCGGCTCGCCGACGAGGTTTCGACCGGCTCGAGCCTGATGCCACAGAAGAAGAACCCTGACATCGCCGAGCTGCTGCGAGGGCGCGCCGGCCGCTCGATCGGAAGCCTGGTGAGCCTGGCCGCCGTCCTGAAGGGCCTTCCCCTGGCGTACGACCGCGATTTGCAGGAGGACAAGCCGGCGCTGTTCGCTGCGGTCGACAATGCGCTGGACTCGCTGGATGCCGCGGCCTTGCTCGTCCAGCATCTGGAGTTCGATCGCGAGAGGCTGGCCTCGGCGGCGAGCGACCCGGCGCTTCTGGCGACAGATGTGGCCGAAGAGCTGGTCAGATCAGGGGTGCCGTTCCGCAAGGCCCATGAGACGGTCGGCCGGCAGGTGCGCGACGGAAGCCTGAAGGCGCCATGGAAGGTCCAGGTTTCGATCTCCAAACGCGACCTCCCAGGCGCGCCGCACCCTCGCCGCGTCGCTGCCCGTGCCACCGCTGTCGGGCGCGAAGCCACGGCCCTGCGCCGCTGGGCCAAGGGACATCCCCCCCGACTTCCGAGCTAGAGTTCGGGTCCCTGATGCTGCTAGCCGTGGACGTCGGCAACACAAACGTGACCCTGGCCCTGTTCGACGGCGATCAGCTGGTCGCCGACTGGCGGGTCACCTCGCATCGCGAGCGGACCGCCGACGAGATGGCGGTGGAGCTGAGACAGCTGTTCGAGCTGCGGGGCTTCGAGGTCGGCGTGGTCGACGGGGTCGTGATCTCTAGCGTCGTGCCGACGGTCAACGCGGCGCTGGTCGAAGCGTCCCGGCGCTACCTGAAGTGCGAGCCGCTGATGGTCGGGCCTGGGGTCAAGACCAGCGTGCGCATCCGCTACGACAACCCCAAAGACGTCGGCGCCGACCGGATCGCAAACGCCCTCGCGGCCTATTCGAAATACGGCGGACCGGTGGTGGTGATCGACTTCGGCACCGCCGTCACATACGACGCGATCAACGCCGAGGGCGACTACCTGGGCGGGGCGATAGCGCCGGGGGTCGAGATCTCGCTGGATGCCCTCGTGTCCCACACGGCCATGCTGCGCAGGGTGGAGGCGGTGGCACCGGACTCGGTGATCGGTCGCAACACTGTCGCCTCGATCCAGTCAGGCCTCGTCTGGGGCTTCGTGGCCCAGGTGGAAGGGATGGTCCAGCGGATGGTCGCCGAGCTCGGCGGGTCGGCCAAAGTGATCGCGACGGGAGGCCAGGCCGCGCTCGTGGCCGGCCTGACGCAAGTGATCCAGACCATCGACCCACTCCTGACGCTGGAAGGTTTACGTCTTATCTACGCTCAAAACGCGGACGGCGATGCTAAACATTAAGGCCGTATGAAGACGGCTCCAGCGTTCCACGTCTACCTGCTGGGCAACCTCGAGCAACCGGGGCTCACCAACTTGCTGGCCGAACTTGGCCTGAAGGCCACACGGCTCGGCGACCCGGTTGAGGTCACGGAGCCCGCGCTCATCCTGGTCGGTCCAGGCCAGGAGGCGCCGGCGGGATACCACGACATTGCATTCACTCCGCCGGTGGACGCCCCTGCATCCGTCTTGCGAGAGCTGCTTCGGGTGGCGATGGAGAACGTCGTGCTAAAGCGCCAGGTCGAGCAGCTCGACGCGCAGGCCGCGCGCAGGCACCGGCAGTTTCGCGAGCTGAACCGGATCGGCATCGCTCTGTCCGCGGAGAAGGACATCGACCGGCTGCAGTCTTTCATCCTCACGTCGATGCGCCAGCTCACCCACGCGGACGGCGCGAGCCTATGGTTGAAATCTGACGACGAAGGCGTCGTGAAGCTAGGCCTCGCCTCCAGCCAGAACCACTCGATCGACAAGAGCACCTACTCCGATTTCAAGGTGCCGGTGGACGAGAAAACGGTCGTCGGCTACGCGGTCTCGGTCGGCGCGAGCCAGATCTACGACGACGCGTACAACCCGCCACCCGGCAAGCCGGTCGGCGGCAAGAGCTTCGACGCCCAGTTCGGGTACCGGACGAAGTCGATGCTCACCGTGCCGATGCGCAACTACAAAAACGAAGTCGTGGGCGCCGTCCAGCTGATCAACGCGAAGCGGAGGTTGGAGACGCGGCTCACGACCGAGAACGTGGAGGAGGAGGTCGTCAGCTTTCACCCGGACGACGTCGAGATGATCGAGTCGATCGCGAGCCAGGCCGCCGTCGCGCTCGACAACAAGAACCTGATCGACTCGATCCAGGCACTCTTCGACGGATTCGTGCAGGCGAGCGTGACCGCGATCGAGCAGAGAGACCCGAGCACCGCCGGTCATTCGGGGCGGGTCGAAGGCCTTACCTCGGCGCTGGCGCGCGCCGTAACTGCCATCGAGGTGGGCAAGTATCGGGACATCAGACTCGACGAGGACCAGTTCAAGGAGCTTCGCTACGCGTGCCTCCTGCACGACTTCGGCAAGGTCGGCGTGCGGGAGCGAATCCTGGTCAAGGCCAAAAAGCTCATGCCAGGCCAGTTGGAGGTGATACAGGCGCGTTTCGAGTTCGTCGAGCGATCGGTGCAGGTCACGTACGCGACCGAGAAGCTCGAGGCGATGCGCGGCGGCCGTGGCAGCTCGAATGTTCTGGCCGAGATCGATAAGCGCCTCGAGGAAGAGCTCGCACAGCTCAAGCGGTGGATCCAGAGCATCGTCGCGGCAAACGAGCCGAGCGTTCTACCCGAGGACAAGGCGTCGATGCTCGAGGTTCTGTCGCAGCAGACGTACTACGACATGTCGGGCAATCCGCACACGATGCTGGATCCCCAGGAGTTCCGTTTCCTCAGCATCCGCAAGGGCACCCTCGACCCCGGGGAGCGCCTCGAGATGGAATCGCACGTGACGCACAGCTTCCACTTCCTGAGCAAGATCCCCTGGACGCATCTCATGCGAGAAATCCCAGAGATCGCCTACGGGCACCACGAAAAGCTCGACGGGACGGGGTACCCGCGGGGGCTGGTGGGCGACCAGATTCCACTGCAGGCGCGAATGATGACGATCTCCGACATCTTCGACGCGCTGACCGCGCAGGACCGGCCCTACAAGCCCGCCGTCCCGGTGAACGCCGCCCTGGACATCCTGCATGACGAAGCCAACAAGGGACAGCTCGACAAAGATTTGCTCGACGTTTTCATCGACAAGCAGATCTATCAAACGGCCGGTGCCCGGTGAGGATCAAATTCTGGGGCACTCGAGGCACGAGGCCGACCCCAGGGAGGAGAACCCTCCGTTACGGCGGCAACACTACGTGCGTCGAGGTGAGGGATAGGGAGAACAACCTCATCATCATCGACTCGGGCTCGGGCATCTCTGAGCTCGGCAACGGTTTCAGCGCGACCGATCCCCTGCAGGCGCACCTGCTCATCACCCATACGCACCTGGACCATATACAGGGATTTCCGTTCTTTCTGCCGGCATTCGTGCCGGGCACACACCTGACGATCGTCGGACCCGCCGGGTCGGCGAAATCGCTGCAGGCCGCTTTTGCCGACCAGATGGACCCGGCCTACTTCCCGGTGCGGCTGAGCCACATGCCGGCGGAGATGGAGTTCATCGAGCGGAATCCTGGCGAGACGTTTGAGGTCGGCGCGCTCCGGATCACGCCCCACCTGCTGATGCACCCGATCCCGACGTTCGGCTACCGGATCGACGAGGGATCGTCGCGTTTCTGCTTTGCGACGGACAACGAGATCGCGATGTTCGCCACCCAGGAGAACGGCACCTTGAAGGATCTTGCCAACTGGTGCCGCGACGCGGACCTTCTCGTCCACGACGCGCAGTACAGCGCGGAGGAGTACAAGACCCACGCCGGGTTCGGGCACTCGACGTACGAAGAGGCCATGGCTCTGGCCGAGCAGGCGGGCGTGAAGCAGCTCGGCTTCTTTCATCACGATCCGGTTCACTCGGACAGCGATATCGACGCTCTGATCGAGGAGGCGATGGGCAATCACCGCCAGTCGGGCGGGGCGGACATCAACGCGTTTCCGGCCGCCGAAGAAGAGGAGGTCGCGCTCTAACCTTTAGTCTTTCCGAATCGTGACGGAAGAGACAGAGCCTGACCTCCCGGCGGTCATGCGAGACCGGCGCGAGAAGCTGGAGCGGCTGCGCGCTGCGGGTATCGACCCCTACTCGCGCGGGTTCAGGCCGACTCAGACGAGCCAGGCGGCCAAGGCATTGTTGGGTGAGAGCGAGCGGACCGAGCCGGTCGCGCTGGCCGGCAGGTTGATGGTCAAGCGGCTGCAGGGCGGCGTCGTTTTCGCCGATCTGCAGGACGGCGGGGGGCGCATCCAGCTGATGGCGAGCCGTGACAAGCTGGGCGAGGAGGAGTTCGACCGGTTCGCGGATCTCGATCCGGGCGACATCATCGGCGTCACAGGCCCGATCTTCAAGACACGCCGCGGGGAGATCACCCTCGAGGTCCAGTCCTTCCAGCTGCTCACGAAGTCGCTGCGCCCACTGCCCGAGAAGTGGCATGGGCTGAAAGACGTGGAGATCCGGTACCGCCAGCGCTACGTGGACCTGATCGCGAACCCGGCCGTGCGTGAGGTTTTCCGGGCGCGGACCAAGATCATCACCGCCATGCGAGGTCTGCTCGACGAGCGCAACTTCCTGGACGTCGACACGCCGGTCTTGCAGGAGGTGCCGGGGGGCGGGCATGCGCGGCCGTTCGTGACGCACCACAACTCGCTCGACCGCGACCTGTTCCTTCGCATCGCTCTCGAGCTGCACCTCAAACGCCTTCTGGTCGGTGGGTTCGAGCGCGTGTACGAGATCGGCCGGGTGTTTCGCAACGAGGGCCTTTCCCCGCGCCACAACCCGGAATTCACGCTGCTGGAGTGCTACCAGGCGTACGCGGACTACGACGACGTGATGCGGCTGGTCGAGGACCTGATGGTGGTTTCGGCGATGGCCGCCGGCCGCCCGCTCGAGACGAGCTACCAGGGCGAGGCGGTCAACCTCACTCCGCCATTCCGGCGCGAGCGGATGGCGGACCTGGTGCTCGAGCACACCGGAAGGCATGCAGTCGGGCAGGAGCTCAACGATCTGTTCGAGGAGCACGTTGAGCCGCGGCTGCGCCAGCCGACGTTCGTGATCGACTACCCGGTCGAGATCTCGCCACTCGCCCGGCCGCGCGAGGACGATCCGCGGTTCGTGGAGCGGTTCGAGCTGATCATCCTGGGTCGCGAGTACGCGAACGCGTTCACGGAGCTCACCGATCCGATCGACCAGCGCGCGCGTTTCGAGGCGCAGGCGGCGCGGCGGGCGGCGGGCGACGTGGAAGCGCACCCGATGGACGAGGACTTTTTGCGCGCGGTCGAATATGGGCTGCCTCCGTGCGGAGGGCTTGGCGTGGGCATCGATCGCCTGGTAATGCTGCTCACGGACCAGCCGTCGGTGAGGGACGTGATCCTCTTCCCGGTCATGAAGGCCGAGTCGTAATGCTCCCGCTGGAGCTGATCCGCCGCGACCCAGACAGGGTCCGCCGCGCCGCGCAGCTGAAAGGCGAGCCGGCGCCGGTCGACGAGATCCTTGAGCTCGACCGACGTTGGCGCGAGCATCAGACGATTGCAGAGTCGGCTCGCGCTCAGCAGAACCAGCTTTCGAAGCGATACTCCACAACTAGGAATCCCGCCGACCTGGCCAATGCCAAACACGTTGGCGAAGAGTCGAAGACGGCAATGGCCGAGGCGGAGGCGGTCAAGCGACAGCTCGACGATCTATTACTGCGTGTACCGAACCTTTTCGACGAAACGGTGCCGGTGGGGGAGAGCGAGGCCGACAATGTGGTGGTTCGGGAATGGGGTTCCAAACCAGACCTTGGATTCCCTCCGCGGACGCACTACGACCTGGGCGAGTCTCTTGGAATCATGGACTTCGAGCGCGCGGCGCGCGTCTCAGGATCGCGATTCGCATTCCTGGTGGGGGACGGGGCAAGACTCGAGCGGGCACTCGCCCAATTCATGCTCGACGTACACACCCGTGAGCATGGCTACAAAGAAGTGATGCCACCGGCTCTCGTCAACAGTGCGTCTTTGGTCGGAACCGCCAATTTGCCCAAGTTCGGCGGTGACCTGTACAAGGTCGAGGGTCAGGATCTCTGGCTGATCCCGACGGCCGAGGTGCCTCTAACGAATTTCCACCGCGAGGAAATTCTTGACGTGGAGGCACTTCCGCTGAAATACGTCGCGTACTCGCACTGCTTCCGCTCAGAGGCGGGCGCGGCTGGTAAGGACACCCGCGGCTTCATCCGCCTGCATCACTTCTCCAAGGTCGAGCTTGTGAAGATCACTACCGCGGAACAGTCCATGGAGGAGTTCGAAATGCTGCTAGCCGATGCGGAGACGATCCTCCAGCGGCTTGGTCTCCACTACCAGGTCATGTTGATGTGCACCGGCGATATGGGCTTCGCCCAATACAAGAAGTTCGACCTCAACGTATGGTGCCCGGGTCTCGATCGCTACCTGGAGATTTCGTCTTGCTCGGTTTTCAACGACTTTCAGGCCATGCGCGCGAACATCAGGTATCGACCGTCCCGTGGGGCGCCGCCTCGGTTTGCCCATACGATCAACGGCAGCGGGGTCGCTATGCGCGTTATCGACCCGCTTCTGGAGACATACCAGCGGGCCGATGGATTGATCGCCGTGCCCGAGGCGCTCAAGCCGTACATGGGTGGGATCGAGCTGATCGGCGCCCGCTGACTTCTTAAAATCCGATTTGCCTCGCGGAGGGGTGGCCGAGTCCGGTTGATGGCGACAGTCTTGAAAACTGTTATAGGTGCAAGCCTATCCAGGGTTCAAATCCCTGCCCCTCCGCCAAATTCGTATTCAGAATCGGGCGAAGTTCCTGTGAGTTTGCTATGAGACGGCCGTTGCCAGGGCACTTTGACAGCCAATTTGACAGCCAAATTTGTAAATGCCCTTGGCTCGGCCCACTGATATGGGGGTGTCACGTGGGGCTGGGTGTTGGTATCTGGTCCTCCTTGAAGGCATCCGGCCCACCACGCTGGTGCGCGATCGATCGAAGCGGACGGCTGGAGGCCATGGAGGCCAGGTAGAACCTGCACGGCCCCTAACGAGGTCCGACCAACTCGGCGCGTTCTCGAACGAGATAAGCGCGCTCCTGCGCGCACGGGCGGTGCACGTTCACTTCAAGGCATCGCCTTCCACCTCCGGGGGCGCCCGCACCGCCGTGCCCTACGAGGAGCCACCTGGCCCACTTGGCGGCTCGCTTGCGCAGAGCTGACCGCTAGGCCTGGAATCGCGTTCGCCAGCGGGGTGACCGACCACTTCGTTAACGTGTGCCGCTGACCCGCGATAGCTGAGATGTATCGAATGAGTGCTGCCTGGATGATCGACGAATTGGACTTCGCCGGTCCCGAACACCTTGACCCTGGCTTTGTCACCGGCTACGAACAGAAGCAAGGGAATCCCGACCCTACTGCGGATCTGGACGTGCTCGCCGCGCACGGCGTGGGTCTAACCTCAACCGTCGTCGACCTCGGCGCTGGAACGGGCATTTTCGCCCTCGCAGCTGCGCGCCGATTCGGTCACGTCATTGCGGTTGATGTCTCGCCGGCGATGCTGCGCGTCGTGCGTGACCGAGCGACCGCAGCCGGGCTGGAGAACCTCGAATGCGTTCAAGCGGGGTTCCTCAGCTACCAGCATGCCGGTGCGCCCGTTGACGCCGTATACACGCGCAATGCCCTCCATCACCTGCCCGACTTCTGGAAAGGCCTGGCTCTCGTCCGGATGGCGGCGATGACGCGTACCGGAGGCGTCTTGCGCCTTCACGACATCATCTACGACTTCAAACCGCTTGAGGCAGAGACGGTACTTGCCGGTTGGCTTGATGGCGCTTCCGCAGACCCTGCCCGCGGGTACACGCGTGAGGACTTCGCGACGCACATCCGAAATGAATACAGCACGTTCAGGTGGCTGCTGGAACCGATGCTGGTGTCAGGTGGCTTCGAAGTCGAGACTGCGGACTTCCGAGGCTCCGTTTATGGCGCGTATACGTGCCTTAGGCGCTGAAGGCCGGATGTCCCATGAAATATGAACTCTCGCCGGATCACAGCCGGTTCACGCATTCCCGGCACCGGACGTTTCTAGCGGGTCACCTGAGGACAGGTAGGGAGCGGCATTTGAGTTCAATTGGCTGACGGGTGCAAATATCCCGTCAGCTCAAGCAGGCCGAGCTAATCGAGTTCGCCGCGTTGTATATCCAGTCAGAGGCACGTCAAGACATCGCCTTCCACCCCACCGGGGTCCGAGTCTGGCCACCCGCCGCTCGCGAATCGCCCTATTTGGTTGAACCGGGGAGAGGGGCGCGCGACCATCTCGACGCGATGAATACCCGGCAAGTCGAAGGTGAGAAGAAGGGGTTCAAGCTCGGCCGGCGGTAGGCTTCCTCGCATGGACGAGGACGAGGACGAGGACGAGGACGACGACCCGCAGCCCGACGCGTACTCGACTCTGTACGACCCCCTGCGCGGACTCCGTGAACGCTGGGTGAGCCGGCTCAGTTGGTGGCAGAAGGCATTGCTGGTCGTGGGTGCTTTCGCCGTCGTGGTGGTGTTCTCCTTGCTCACGACGCTCAGGGTCATTCCGTAGGTGACGTTCAACGCAGCGGCCGACCGAGTCACCGTGAGAGAACGCAAGTTCGAATGCGATAGAAGAGCGCCGGGTGGGATTTCGAGTTCGCCGTGTTGTATATCCAGTCGGGCGCACGTCAAGACATCGCCTTCCACCTACCGGCGGCCAGGCTCTCACCCCTTCCCCCGCGTCAGGCGGCGCTTTTCCTCTGCTTGATACAGGCATATTCCGCCTGGTCCACCGAGAAATTAGCCGCGAGAGTGGTGACGGGCGCGAGCCTCGACGCCTTCGAGCAGCACGCTGACGGCATCTCGCGGGTCCACATTGGCAACTGTCAGACGTTCCGTCTGCGGATGGTTGGCCACCGGAGCATCCTCATCGAGAGCCACCTGAACGGCACCACCACTGATCGCCAGGGCGTAGTGATCGCCTGAGCTCGCAGAGGGCGCGCTCTCCCAGTGGGCGTCGAGTACGGTGGCTCTGAGTGTGAACGCGTCAAGCTGGATCTTCACGGCTCCGCTGCTAACCTTGGCCACGACCTTGACGCCAGGCGGGCGATGCAGCTTCAAGCCCGCGACACCGCCGGAAACCTTGATCGGGACCACGCCGTGGGGCGGTGGGAGAATGCAATCCACTCTCGCGGCGCCGCTATCCAGCTTGATCTCTAGTATGTCCAGGCCGGCAAGATCAAGTCGGGTATTCCAAGTCGGCCCTTGCACCCGTATTCGCCACGGATTCGCGGGGTTGAGCTCGATCTCTGCCTCGCCGGCGCCGCGGAGCCTACGCACGACAACCGTCTCGCCGTGGACGACTGCTGGAGCTGCGGCGGCAGGATCGTGAGGGACCCTGATCAGAGTGTCCATACCCGTCCCCGCGCGCAGCGTCACGCCGCGGGAGCCGCTATCGATTGCGATTGACGCAGGCTTGCCTACTTCAATAAACGGACGCTCGTGGTCGCGGTCCTCGCCTGGCTGCAGGATGACATAGGTGAGCATCATCGTTGCGGTGGCATGAGCCTCCCCGGCGCTCAAGCCCGCGGCCTGGAACAGGCCGTGGAGGCGGGCGTGGACGGCGCTCCGCTCCAAGGCATCGGGTGCAGCCAGCACGATCGGCGCTGTGTCGCGCTGGCTCGAGACCACCGTCTCGACGTCTCGGCAGAGCCGTAGCGCTGGCTCGCGCCAGCCTCGACCGCTGTCTGTCGCAGGCACCTTGCTCAGAATGGCACCGGCCAGAAGCTCGAGGAGCTCACCACGGTCCCGGACGTGCCAGTAGAGAGACGCCGCCTTGACCGCCAGCCGATCCGCCAGTGCCCGCATCGAGAGGCTTTCGATCCCCTGCTCCTGTACAAGATCGAGCGCGGCGGCAACGAGTCGATCTCGGGTCAGGGCCGGGGGGCCACCCGCGCCGACCTCGACGCCGTCATCATCGGGAGGCATGGCTTGAAGTCTAACGCCGTTAGTGTTAGAGTGCAAATCAAGCGCCTAACACAGTTAGGGAGGAAGGAGGCATGGAATGGATGGAACGGACGACGAAGTGAAGCAACTGGCTCAGATCCACCAGTTCGACTGGTACGGGTGGGGATCGCCGGTTGGCCTGGGCCTCTTCTTTCTGCTTGTGGCCACCGCCGCGGCGCTCGTCCGTCTCGCATTCCGGTGAGCGCATACCGGAAGCGAGGTGGCTGACTGAACAGAAGAACCGACAAGGTGATACGGCCCCCGGAGCGCGAACTCCGAGAGCCGCGTAACAACCCCGAGCGCGCAGCACAGCCGGCGCCCGAAGACGTCCAGCACGAAGGATAGACCGGCCGAGGCTCCGCTCAATTCAAGTAGGAGGACCTCGACTGATGTCGGACTATCCACACGCCGCAGGACATGCGGTGCGAACCGTCGCTCTGCGCAAAACCTTTCGCGTCAAGAAGCAGGTCGTCGAGGCCGTGTCCGGGGTCAATCTCGCGGTTGAGCCCGGCGAGATCTACGGCTTCCTCGGGCCCAACGGGGCCGGTAAGACCACGACGCTCCGCATCCTCACCACGCTGCTGCCCGTCGACGGCGGCGAGGCGTATGTCGCTGGAATCGACGTCCGGCGCCGTCCCCAGGACGTGCGAAGGCGAATCGGCTACGTGGGCCAGTTGGGCGGGACCGACCTGGCCGCCACGGGTCGAGAGAACCTCACCCTCCAGAGCCGGTTGTACGGGCTCAGCGCCACCGAGACGAGGCGTCGCACAGAAGAGCTCATCAAGGCGCTCGAGCTGAAGTCCTTCGTCGATCGCATCGCGCGCACGTAGTCCGGCGGTCAGAAGCGCCGGCTTGAGGTGGCATTGGGCATCGTGCATAGGCCCAACGTGCTCTTCCTCGACGAGCCGACGACCGGCTTGGACCTGCAGAACCGCGCGAACCTATGGGATCAGCTCCGCCGCCTCAGGGCGGGCGGAACCACAATCTTCTTGACTACGCACTACCTGGAGGAAGCTGATCAGCTTTGCGATCGCCTGGCGATCATGGATCACGGCCGCATCGTGGCTGAGGGAACACCATCGCAGCTGAAACAGCGGCTGGCGGGTGCCTCGATCAGCCTCACGCCGAGAATCGAATCGGCCGGACTCGAGAGCCTGCGTCGTGACCTGGCGGCGGAGGCATTCGTTCGAGAGTCGCGCCTCGAGGGGTCGGCCATCCGGCTCTACGTCAGCGACGGTTCCGAGGCGCTGGCCGCGGTCGTCGACCGCGTCCGTGCGGCCGGCGTGCAGCTTGCTGAGATCTCGCTCGCGGAGCCGTCGCTGGACGACGTCTTCTTGCACGAGACTGGCCGGTCGCTCCGCGATGCGGGCGGCCCGGCCGGGGTGGAAGTCGCGGTATGAGCCTCATCCAAGAGATCTGGCTTCTGTTTCGCCGGAAGATGATGGAGACGCTGCGTCAGCCGACCTGGATCGTCGTCGGTCTCAGCACGCCGTTGCTGTACCTGGCTCTTTTCGCGCCACTGCTCAAGTCCTTTGCCGGCGGACCCGGATTCCGTTCCGGTGATGTCCTTGATGTCTTCGTGCCTGGCGTTATTACGCTGATGGCGTTCGGTGCCGGCATGGGTTCGGGTTGGATCGTGATCTGGGAGCTCCAAACGGGCGTGATCGAGCGGCTACGAGTCACGCCAGCGAGCCGTTTCGCTCTACTCATGGGAACAGTGCTGCGCGATGTCGTGATGCTCTTCGTCCCGGCCCTATTGGTCATCGGGGTCGCCGTCCCGTTCGGGTTTCACCCGCACTGGGTCGGCATCGCGGTCCTGTTGGTGCTGCTGAGCTTGCTGACGGCGAGCGTGTCTGCGTGGTCAAGCGCACTTGGCATCACGTTGAAGGACATCGGTAGCCTCGCCGCCCTCATGACGGGGCTGCAACTCCCGATCACGTTGCTGTCGGGCGTCCTGTTGCCGCTTTCCCTAGCGCCGGTCTGGATGCGGGCGCTCGCGCACCTCAACCCGATGTATTACGCGGTCGAGGCCTCGCGCGACCTTTCCGCCGGGACGATCGCATCATCGACGGTCGGCCAGGCCTTCGTGGTCATGTCGGTGCTGACCCTGGTGGTCCTGTGGTGGGCGACCCGTACCTACCAGCGTGCGGTCGCGTGACTACGTGGCTAGCGGCTGAATCGCACGGCGGCGTATTTCTAACCTACCGCGGCTCGGACTGGAGCAAGCCGTTCATCGAGAGCAAGGTTAGTCGCCCGGTCGGCTCGCGGGAACCCCGTCAAGGCTTCAGTACACGGCCGATTTACGTCAGTTTCGAGTTCGTCGTGGCTGTATATCAGCGGACCCACGCGGATGGTCACCGCGGGGGGGTCCCGTATGACCAAACTCCTACGGACCGCGGTGGACAAACATGGATGCCGGGCCCGCGGTCTTCAAAACCGTTTGCGNNTTCCCATCCATCCCCGCCACGCTTTGTCGCAATGACAGCCACAGCAGCGAGCCTTGGCGAACGTGGGCGCATCGTGGTGGACGTTTTCGTCCGCCTGTCAGGCTTCGAGCTCGGACGACGCCTGGGCCGGTGATGTGGTCGCCCTCAACCGTGTGGGATGCAAATATCCCGTCACGGGTCAACCAGCCTCTTGAGCCAGTCGTCGGTAGGCCTCAAGGATATCGAGCACCCAAGCAGCCTGCTCCCGATCCGAGTTCAAGCGCGCTGTATATCCAGTGAGAGGCACGTCAAGCACTACCCGGAGGCGCCTGCGCTCGCCCTGCGGCTCGCGGGCTCGGTGGCGCAGGCGATTTAGGCGATCGTCAGGCGGCCACGGCCGGCTCGGGCTCGGCCGGCGTGCTTGCGCGGCGGCGCCGGAAAAGCACCGGGATGGCGATGACCGAGATCACCACCATCAACAGCGAGGCTCAAATGGCGTGAGTGGTAATTAGGGCGCCGGAGGCATCGATCACGTCGAGCTTCTGGGTGACGGGTTCCGCTCCCGGGCGTTGGCCACCAAAGGCGCGGTCAACTGCGGGGTGGATGCGCTCTTCGAATGCGCGGCTACAAGCTTCCTCGCTTTCCCAGACGTCGATGTAATACAAGGAGCCGTCGTCGCGACGCACACAGAGATGCAGCAGCCCGCCGGGAAAAGGTTCTGGGCCAATCTCCTTGACGATTCGGCGATAGAGCTCCTCGCGGATAGGGACGTCCTGCGTGTAGGCGTAGACCATGATGTCCTCCTAGGATTTAATCCGAAAGATATTCGGATGAATCTGTGTAAGGTAGCAGCCGTGAGCGAGCCCGTCAAGTCCAGGCGCGGTTACGACACCACCAAACGCGCCGAACAGGCGGCCGCAACCCGTCGCGCGATCCTGGATTCGGCTCGGCAACTCTTCGTGCATTACGGGTACGCCAAGACCACGGTGGAGCAAATCGCCGCCGAGGCGGGGGTGGCCGTTGACACGATCTACGCTTCAGTCGGCCGGAAGCCGGCCCTGCTCCGTGAGCTAGTTGAGACCGCGATCTCGGGGCGAGACCACCCCATTCCTGCCCGGCAACGAGAGTACGTCCTTCAGATGAGGGCAGCCGTCGATGCGAAGGTAAGCATCGAGATCTATGCCGCTGCGATCACAGAGATCCAGCAGCGGATGGCTCCCGTGTTCCGAGCTCTGCGTGACGCAGCCGTCAGCGATGACAGCTGTGCTGCCCTGTGGCGCGAGATCAGCGAACGGCGTGCCCGCAACATGCGCGACTTCGCCGCCGGCTTGCGGTCTACAGGGCAGCTGAGGCTCGATCTGTCAGACCAGCAGGTCGCCGACATCATCTGGAGCATGAACGCCGCAGAGTACTGGGATCTACTCGTCATTCAGCGAGGCTGGACTCCGGAACAATTCCGTATCTGGCTAATAGATGCTTGGACCCGCCTGCTCCTAGCGAACTGAGAGATCCATGATGCCTCTTAAATGATCGCCGAGACTCCGCAGCGTGGTGCGCTCAATTGGCGCAGACCACGTAATCGACGGCGGAGCCCCTGCACCAGGTGGTCAGCGTCGTCGCGCCCAAAGACGACCTCGCTAGGCATACGCGCGCGACTTACGACGAAGAGCGCAGGTGCGAGATGGCGACCTGACGGCGCTCCTCGGGACCCAAGCGGAGCCATGACCTCATCTGCGATCGGTCGCTTGAAAGCGATCGACTCCTTCGGGCTTCGGCTGCCGAGGCCTCCGCATTCAGAATGCCCCCCAGAATCCCGCCTTGCGGTAGCCCGCCAGCATCGCTAGAGCGATCACAAACTGGATTAGGCCGACGACCAGTTGGAGCAGCACGTACCACTCAGGCTTTTCATTGGCATTCATACTGATCGTCGTGGATCGCTCGTTCGTGGCGGCGAACGCGCGCGAGCTCGCGCGGATGCGGGCGGTGGTGTCGCGTTTGAGCGACCGCCAGCTCGGCGCGATGGTCAACGAGTACTGGAGCGTGGCCGGCGTGCTTGGCCACGTCGCGTTCTGGGACGGCTGCGCGCTCTTCCTCGCCGGCAAGCTGCAGCGCGGTGAGCGGTTCACGGCGTCCGAGAACGAGCCCGAGGACGTGGCCTGGATCAACGACTCCTCGCGTCCTCTGATCCACGCGATTGCGCCACGCGCTCTGGCTGAGCTGGCGGTGAGCATCGCGAAGGAGACCGATGAGCTCGTGGCCTCGCTCTCGGACGAGCTGCTCTCCGGGCTTGATGAGGCGAGTCCGCTGAACCCGGTGCGCGCCAACCACCGGGGCGAGCACCTGGACGAGATCGAGGCGGCTATTTGACCACGGATTTGATCCGGATCGTCTCCTCGCGTGGGCGCACAAGCGCATCCAGCACGTCGATCGCCCAGCCTTCGTGAGCCCGCGATGTACGTGGCTGCGTACCTATTCAGTTACGAAGTAAGGAGGCCGAGTCGCGACGTCGGACCTTGACCACACGAATAAGGATGAATGCGCCCACGAAGACCACCATTGCCGCACTTGGGAAGTCGGCCAGCCGCTCCCAAATTCCCGTAGGCAACCCCGGAACTTGGCTGATGAACAGTACTAGGGCAACAAGTCCGACTATCCCCGCGAGCAGTGCCAGCACACCCACGGCTCTCGCGGTCTCGAGCAGGACCGAGCCGAGCAACAGCATGCTCACGTTGAGGCTGATGAGGCCGAGGAGCGCCCCGAACCGGTGCATCTCGGGCGCGACGTTCTCCGGAAATATTCCTGCATAGGCCAGACCCCATCCAGCGAGAGCGAGAAGTACCAGGCCGATCCTGCTTCGCATTCCTGCAGGCCAAGCGCGCCAAGTTGCAGCCGCACCGCCCCAATGCAGCAGTCCGACCGCGATGAAGGTCCCGTTCATCAAGTCATGGAGAGGTGAGCACACCGCGGGACCGCAAGCGGTGTTGCCGAGATCACTGATGAGGTTGGTCGTGAGGCTGAATGGTCTGGCCGACGCAGCCTGGACAATGGCTTGCACGACGAAGAAGGCGATGGAGAACGTCCAGCCGCCCGCCCCCATGATCACGACCGGCGTAATACTCGCGGGAAACACCGTGACCTTGCCTGGGTGCGGCTCCTTGGCTTGAGCGACCAAGCTCATGTCTTCGCCGAGTTATACAGCACCCAGGGCGAATTGCCGCAGACGAGGTGGTTCGAGTCCACCCCGACCCACCTCTGAGAACTCGAACCAGTTGTCGCCTGTTGGGTTAGGTAGTTCGCCGTGGCTGTATATGCAGTCCGAGGCACGTCAAGACATCGCCTTCCACCTCCAGCGAGTCGGAGTCCGGCTCCCCGCAATTCGTAACTGCCGCCCTGTGTGGTTGATGGAATCGGCGTGCTCGGGGGCCGGGAACAGCACCCCACGTGAACTCTCTGGCCGAACCCGAGAGCGGCGTCCTCGCACTCCTGAAGGCTTACTCCGTCCGGGTTTCTGTCGCCAACGATTTCGCCCGAGCTCGCGAGCAATCCGGGTTTCAGGTGGTATCCCTGAGCCGAACAAGGGCACTTGAGATCGTCGCAAGACCCGCAACCCAAACGGCCAGGACGAGTACCGCACCAGTTGTGTTGACTTCGCCTGGGCTTACGACGGTGACTCCAACGATGCTGGAAACCTGTCCGAACGATTGCTGGAGATGTCCGGCGCTCGCGATCGGAAACCAGTCATGGACTTGCTTGAATGAGTCACTAAGCGACCCCAGCAGGCCGAAGACCAAGCTCTCGATGACGAGCGCATAGGCCAGGCCTAGCCCGATCGCCATCGCGGATTGGCGGAAGAGCGTTGCCAGCCCGAAGCCCAGCATGGCCATGAACTCAAAGATCAGCCACTCCGCACCAATGCCCTTGAAGATGTCGATAGCCGAGGGCGGGGCCGTCGACTTGCCATCGGCGAGGGCGATCAGATAGGCGGCCAGACTGTCGGCGGCGTAAAGCGCCAGGACGGTCAGCAGGATAAACAGGGCGAGCGCGATCAGCCTTCCCAATGTGATGGCGACGCGCCCGGGGAGCTGGGTCTGCGCGGTTTTGACTGTCTGCCAGGCGTATTCGCTGCCCTGGACGAGCACTCCAAGGATCAGCGCGAAGATGCCGTCTAGTGTGCTGGCATTGTCCATTGCCTTCTTCACCAAGGAGGCGGGATACAGATCGGTCCTCAGTGCTGCGAAGTCCGGCGCGCCCCCTTGAATCGGCGGCGGATGGGTTGCAACCAGATAAGTGACCAGGTAGCCAATCCCGACCGCGAACGCCAGCAGAAGACCGATGCTCACCCAGCTCGCGGGCCGGCGCACCAGCTTGAACCACTCGGCGCGCACCGATGCGAAGATCATCCGCCTGACTCCGTGCCGGTCAGCTCCATGAAGACCTCCTCCAGCGATCGCTCCGCGGTACGGAACTCGGTGACCGTAATCCCGCCCATCACGAGGCGCTGGTTGATGACTCCCGCCTGCTCCGGATCGATCCGGAGGCTGAAGGCGCCGTCGGCTCGGATGCTCACACGGTCCGCTCCGACCGCTTCCGCGAGGAGCGAAACGGAACGGATCTTAGGCGGTCGGGACGAACGTCTGGTAGAGGAGAAACATGTTGAGCACGATGATCACTCCCGCGACGCCGTAGGCGGCCCAGCTCGTGACGCGGTGGTTGACCAGGTTGCCCATCAGCTTCGGGTTGCGACAGAACATCACGAGCGGGATCAGCGCGAATGGGATTCCGAACGAAAGGACGACCTGGCTCAGGACCAGGGTCCGCGACGGGTCGAGGTGGATCCCAATCACGATCATGGCAGGCACCATCGTGATCGCCCGGCGTAGGAAGATCGAGATCTTGCGGTGGATGAAGCCCTGCATCACCACCTGTCCGGCCAGGGTACCAACCGACGAGGACGAAACGCCGGAGGCGAGCAAGGCGATTCCGAAAACGAGTCCGCTATGAGCGCCGACGTAGTGGTCGAGTCCGGAGAAGACCTGGTACAGGTTGGTCCCGACGTTGAAAAGGCCGCGTGCGTGGAACACTGAGGCCGCCATCGTCAGCATCGCCATGTTGATTACGCCGGCGATCCCCATTGCGATCATGCAGTCGACCAGCTCGAACTTGAAGATCTTGCGTTTCGCGCCCGGGTTAGCGCCAACGATGCGCTTTTGGGTGAGCGCGGAGTGGAGGTAAATGACGTGTGGCATCACGGTGGCGCCGAGGATGCCGACCGCCAGCAGAATCGAGGCGTTGCCGTCGAGCCGCGGGACGAATGTGCCGCCCAGGATCCCGGACCATGAAGGGTTGCCGCGCAAGACCTCGAGGCCGAAGGCGATGACGATCACGCCGACCAGGCCGGCGATCGCCGCTTCCAAGCGCCGAAAACCCCAAGCCTGCAGGCCGAGGATCCCGAACGCGAGGACGCCGGTCAGCAGTCCGGCAATGAACAGGGGAATGCCGAACACGAGGTTGATGCCGAGCGCCGCGCCGACGAACTCGGCGAGGTCGGTCGCCATCGCCATCAGCTCTGCTTGGATCCACAGGAAGATGACGACTGGGAATGGAAAGCGGTCGCGGCAGACCTCGGGCAAGCTGCTGCCGGTCGCGATGCCGAGCTTGGCGCTCATCGACTGGATGAGCATGGCCATCAGATTGGCCGCCAGGACGACCCACAGCAGCATGTAGCCGAACTGCGAGCCGCCCGCCATGTTGGTGGCGAAGTTGCCGGGGTCGATGTAGGCCACCGCGGCGATGAAGGCCGGGCCCAGAAAAGGCAGCACCGCACGCAGCCCGCGACGTTCGCCGCTGAGAGAACGCTCAGCGGCCCAGAGGACGCGCGCTTCGCCTGGAAGCGCATTCTCGACGCCGAGCACCTGCCGCTCGGCGGGGGGGAGTAGCGTCTTTACGACTTTAACGGCCACTTTCAGGAAACCCCTTCGACGAACATCGCGCGCGCGAGACCGAGCGGAACACTCACCCGCCGCCCTTTGATGCGGACCTCGATCAGGCCCTCGAACTTGCTTTCCTCCACGATTTCGATCCGCGTGCCAGGCAGCAGGCCGCGGCGCTCCAGCTCGCGCAGCCGGATGGGGTCGTCGTCCGACACGCCCTGCACCACCACCTTCTCGCCCACCCGACATTCGCTGAGGGGGCGCTCGCTGACCAACCGAACTTTTCCCTTCAGACTTGGGATGGCATGCCCGTGTGGATCGAGCTCCGGACGTCCGAGCAGTTCGAAGATCCGCTCCTCCATCCGCTCCGAGATGACATGCTCCATTCGCTCGGCCTCTTCGTGCACTTCATCCCAGCTGTAGCCGAGCACCTGGACCAAGAACATCTCGAGGAGCCGGTGGTGCCGCACGAGCTCGAGGGCGACCTTCCGGCCCTCGTGCGTAAGCTGCTGGCCACGGTTCCGGTCGTGCTCGACCAAGCCTTGGGCGGTGAGGCGCGTGACCATTTCGCTTACCGAGGGGGAAGAGACTCCGAGTTTGTGGGCCAGGTCTCGGGTCGGCACCAGCTGCAGGTCGCCGTGCAGGTTGTAGAGGGCCTTAAGGTAGTCCTGCTGCGCTCGAGTGAACGCGCTCTGGCGAGCGACCATTTGGCTAGGCTCCCTTAAAGTCATTTATCGGGTCGCCTAGCACGAGGCATAGGATAGCCTAACTCCACCCCGTCGTGCGCACATTGCGCTAGATCGGCTGGTCAGAAAACGGGCGAAGGCCCCTAGCGGCGTCAGGCGCAGGCGAACAGTCCTGTGGGGAGCAGTTGGTGGCTTGTGATTCTGAACCCGAAGTTGCGGTGGGGCTACCCACGTGCTGCGACGTGCAAAGAAGCGACTCAGAGTGCGAGGGCTGCTCCGAGGCCGACCACGGCGCCGGACGTCGCGGCGCCGAGAGCAGCGAAGGTTACGAATCCGCTACGGCCACTGCGCAGCGGTTCCGGTCGTCGCGGTTGAGATCCTCACGAACGGACCCCAGTTGGCGCTTGGTTCGCTTGCATGTTCGGCGAGCTCGCTGCCATCCGAGCAGAGGGCATTGTGTACTGCAGAGGTACCTCACTCAGCCGCTGCCTGGCGATGACACATAGACCGTCATCGGTTGCGTCGATCTCGATCTCAGCGACAGAGCACCTGATTACAAAACAGGTACACCCATTTCCACGACTCAGGGCAGGTGATGAGCCGACGGTGCATGCGCCTGCGGCCACACCTTGGCCGGCCTCGATCTCGACAACGGCTTGGCTGAGGTCGCGAAGGCCGTACAGGTTCAAGCCCGCTGTATATCCAGTCGGAGGCACGTCAAGACATCGCCTTCCACCTCCCGGGAGGACAGATGTCCGAGGTGCTGCCAAGCCAGAAAGTGACCTGCTCCTGGATCTTGATCCGGGCGGCTCTGGTCGGAATGCTGGTTCAGCCGGAGACGGTGCCAACTGCGAACCAGTTCACGATGCCAACTGAGGGCTTGGACGAACTGCCAGGCAGCGCTGGCGCGATGGCCGGGACTACCGTCACGGTAGTCCCTATTCAGCTATTCGGGCCGAATGCCTTGCTCAGAAGGCGCAGAAGCTGCTCCTGCTCAGCCGGCGACAGCCGGCTCAGTGACTCGGGAGGGCGGGAGAGACTTTCGTCCAGCGCGCGCACCAACCTCTCGCCCTCGGCCGTCCTCGCCAGCGTCTTGACCCGCCGATCCGAGGGGTCGAGCCTCCGCTCCACCAGGCCCTTCGCCTCCAGCGCGTCGGCCAGCGCGGTGATGTTGGACGGGTCGTAGCCGAGCTGTAGCGCGGCCTCACGTTGGGGCATTGGATGATTCAGCCGCTGGAGCATGCAGGCCTGCGAGGACGTCAGCCGGTGCTCAGCGTAATGGGCAAGGACGTGACTCTTGAGCAGGTCGAGGACGGGGTCGAGGAACAACCCCCAGATCTCGCGCCCGGGGTCGATCGGCAGTTCGGTGGTGGCCGGTATCAAAACTCCCGAAATATACGGCATCGTTCAATAGTTTATCATCTCAATGAATAAGTCAATGATCCGACCATCCATGGAGGCGAACGTATGAACACAGTGGCCTGGGTGCTTCAGGTCGTCCTCGCGGTCGTTTTCCTTCTCCACGGATTGGCTTTCACAGTCGCATACAGCGCTTTGGCCAAGCGAAGGCAAGAGCGTCGCGGGGCTATGTCGCCGCCGCTGCCGCCCGCTTTTCGCCAGTTCATCGGGGTGGCCGAATTGGCCGCCGCTTTCGGCCTGATCGTGCCGCCGGCGCTCCACATCCTTTCCTGGCTGGCACCTCTGGCCGCGGCAGGGCTGGTGCCTGTCATGGTGGGCGCTGCGATCCTCCATGCCAGGAGCAGTGAGTTCCCCGCGCTGGCAGTGTCGGTGGTCCTGTGCGGGCTGGCGGCTGTCACCCTCTTTCTGCGCTGGCAGGTGGTGCCGCTGTGACCGGCCTCCCTCCGTCGCCACTTGACCTGACAAAGCTATTGGTGATCATCGCCAGCACCCGGCCCGGACGCCTGGGCCTCCCGATCGCCAACTGGGCGATCTCCGAAATCGAGAAGCACGGCGGGTTCGAGGTCGACGTCGCGGACCTGGCGCTCATGGATCTGCCGATGCTCGACGAGCCCAATCACCCCATCCACCGCAACTACACGAAGCCGCACACCATCGCCTGGAGCAAGCGAGTCGACGCCGCGGACGCGATCCTCATCGTCACGCCCGAGTACAACTACGGGATGCCGGGCAGCCTCAAGAACGCTATGGACTTCCTCTCCCACGAGTGGAACTACAAGCCCGTGGCGTTTGTCAGCTACGGCGGAATGTCGGGCGGCATGCGCTCGGTCCAGATGGCCAAGCAGGTCGTCACCACCCTGAGGATGGTGCCGTTGACCGAGGCCGTCAACATTCACATGGTCCCGAAGTACATCCACGACGGCCAGTTCGTCCCCGACGAAACGCACGAGAAGAGCTTTAAGAAGGTCCTCGGCGAATTGTCTCGCTGGGCGACCGCGCTGCGCGCCATGCGAGTGACGCAGCCGGCACCGGTTTAGCGCGTACCCCCGAACCCCACAATGGACCGTTGGGTTAGCTGTCTATTTCGGGCCGGGTCTGAATTCGACACGACCACAGGGTCTTCAAAACCGTTTGTGGGAATCCCAGGCCCGATGGATTGGGCCGTATCGACTCGAAACGTCCCGTTGATATGCCGGTCTTCTTCGCGCGCGTCTTCTTATGGGGGATAGGGGAGAGCCACCTGAGCTTCGACCAGCCCGATGACATGAACCTGGGGCCTTCGCATGTAGTAATCCGAGACTTTGAAACATCTCGAAACCGGTCTAATGAAACGCTCGAGGTCGCGAATCGATCTCAAAACCCTCGAAATCGATCTCGGTGGACGAGACCGCCCAGATTTCGGGACCGTGAGGCCCCGGGTTCAAATCCCGGGCCCCCGACCAAGCCAAGCCAGGTTTTGAATACGATCTAAGCGCACGAAGGCGCACCGTTGCCCCCTAAAACGCACCAGTTTGGGGGGCAGGTTTGGGGGGCAGCGGCACTAGGGGTGGCATCCGTTGATTGGCTGTACCGGGTCCGGATTGCCTAGGTGACGTTCGACCCGCAGCCAGAGTCGGCGCCAGGAGCCGCGCATCGGCGCGATGGAATCAGCGAACCGAACGAGGCGGCCTACGCGTTACCCTGTTGCGATGGCAATTGATGTCGGAACCCGGTACGCCGAGCAGGTGGAGTACAACACGCCGATCGAGGAAGCTGCGGCGGCTGGGCCTGCCAAGCAGCCCTTCACGGCGGTTATCGTGTTCACACAGGGGCAATGGACGGCCGTGTGTTGGGAGTTGGACATCGCCGCACAAGCCGACTCCCGCGACGAGGCGGTGGCCGAACTGATTGGGGCTGTGCGCGCTGCGCTCGAGTGGGCCGCCGAAAAGCCCGGCAGAGTGCCAGGCGAGCCGGTACCGCCAGGAGCGATGGTCGAGCTAATTCGGTCGCACGACGCGCAAAGCGTGAACACCGGCGTGGCCGCAAATCTGATCTACGTCTAAGCGTCGCTCTCCCTTGGTCGGCAGGTAGGCCGCGGCGCAGCCCGGCGGCGGGACGGTATTAGCCCGGGCGTGCGAAGAGGATAAGGAGAGTCTTCACGTACATCTTTACAAGGGGGACCGCCAGGTCCTCGTTGACCCACCCCGCCAGCACGATCTCGCCTTCGGCTAACACCGGAAATTGCAGGTTACCGATTACGTTTACGTAGATCGGCATGCCGGCCATCCGGTTACCGGGCGCAGCCACCGGGACCGTGAAGGGCGGACCGACTGCTTTGCCGTTGTGACTGATGTCGAGTCTGAATCGATGGAGATCCTCGGCCTCACCTTCATCTAGCTCAAGGCGCAGCAGGTACGAGAACTTCACCAGAGCTGGGTAGCCGGACGTGTATATGAGGTTGATTCCACCGCGGCTCACGTCCACCGTGCCATCGCCATTGTCCTTGGCACGATCCGCAGTAAGTGCTGCCAGTACCTTCACCGGCCTACAGCTCCTCGCTCCGGATCTTCTCAGCTTCCTTCTTGGTGATCCCGACCTGGCGCATGACCGTACCCAACGTCGGCGCCATGATCACCTTCCGGCCGGGCGGGATACTGACGTGCTTCGGGTGGCCCTCTTTCTCGTAGATGAGATGTGGGTTGGTACGCGAGTACGTAAAACCGAGGTGCGTGACGAGACGAACAAGATCGTCACTAGACCAGCTCACCTACGCCAGTACCCATTTCTCAGCAGGTATCTCCATCGTCACTTGCCTTACCGGCTCACCTCGTCCGGGTGATCGGCCTTCCACGCCCGGCGGACGGATGCCAAGGTCATACCGATGGCAGCGGCTGGTTGCTGGACCCCAAACACGATGCCGCGGCCCCGCAGCAGATCAACGACCTGTTGGGACGACAGATCGTGGCCTGATTGGCGCTCAGACTCCCAGAGTTCGCGCGCGAGTTTCTTTTGCTCTTCTGTCAGCCACGGCTGCGGCTGTTGAAGATTGGACTCTGTAACGGCCTCCACGGTGGCTGCGTCTGCAGCTTGGGCCGTATCCGCCGCCTGAACCGCGATCGGAGGCGGCGGTGGCGCGAGGTTCACAAGTTGCCGGATGGCGTATGCCTGGGTCTGAAGGCGCGCTATCTCCGCCTTGATCTCGTCCTGTTGCCTTTTGGCGATCGAGTGGAGTTCGGGACTGCCATCCCCATAGGCCTTGGCTACTGGCTGAACGTAGTCGATTGTCATCGCCAGTGAATCTTATCAGTCCGCAGACTGGAGTGGACGTTTCAGTTTGTCAGTCAGCGTCAACTGCCCCGAACTGGGCGTCCACACGTGCAGGCGCTGTCACGGCCGCCACGGCGCCGGCTGCCGGTCAGACCTCGGGTGGATCGGGCGGCGGCTGAACGTAGTGCTGCAGGAAGCGGCTCACCGCCCGCCCGAGGTCGTGCGCTTCCTCCGGCAGCGTGCCGTCCGCCATTTCGATGTTCTCCAGCTGTTCGCTATCGCGGCCGGGCTCCGACAGGGCGAGCTGTGCGGCCTGCGCTGGCCCGACATCGACCTCGACGCAGGCGCGGTGACGATCAGCGGCGCCCTCGAGCAGCGCACAGGCCGCAAGCCGGTGCGAGCCGAGACCAAGACCGCCCGCAGCCGGCGCACGATCCCGCTCGACGCCGCCACCGTCGATGCTCTCCGCCAACACCGCGCCCACGCCATCAAGGAGGCACTCGCCACCGGGCACAGCTACGACACGACCGGATGGGTGTTCAGGCGCACCCAAGGCGAAGGCCCGCTCACCAAATCGATCGCCGGGAAGGCGTGGCGCAAGCTGGCCCTGCGAGCGGGGGTCCGCCTCGTTCGCTTCCACGACCTGCGGCACACGACCGCGACGGTGATGCTCGCCCAGGGCATCGACGTGCGCACGGTCGCCGATGTGCTCGGGCACGCCGATGTGAGCACGACGCTGCGGACGTACGTGCACAGCACCGAGGGCTCGACGCGGCGGGCGGCGACGGCGATGGGGGAGGCTTTGGCGTAATCGAGGCGGTTAGATAGCCGGGCCCGGCTAGCGCGCTTCAGCCTCCTTGTTCGCTCGGACGGGCGGCACCTGGGTCGGTGAAGAAGGAAGCTCGGGCTACGTCGATCGCATCGTGGAGGAGCTGTACCACCTTGTCCAGCTCGGCGGGCGAACGTGGCTCCTCCTCCAGGGTGCGCCGATCCCAGACCCCAACCTCGGGCTCGAAGAACCAGGCCGTGTGTACGGCCTCATTGCGGGCGACAATCGCCCGGCGTGCCTGCGGCAGCCACGCTTTAATCGCGGGATCGGTCGTCAGCTCACCAATCAGATCGAGTGTCTGCGTTACCCCCAAGCGACCCGCGATGCGCGGCGCAGCCTTGCGGTTCCGCAGAGTCTTCATGAGCAACAACGTGATCAAGAGCTCGAGCGTCTGGCCGTTCCCTACGACCTTGCCGAGCCGCAAGTACATCTCTGGATCGAGAGGGCGTCCTGGCATTTTGGCCACTCCAGTCTGACCTCAGTTGTGGGGACGTAATGCCCTGCGGCGGGTCTTCGCGTGAGTGCGGCACAGCCCGCTTCGTCGGCATGTCGGCCCCGAGTGCAGTTCTTAAGCCTCCGCTGGTAGTTTGGGGGGCACTTTGGGGGGCAAATCGCCGCTCCCCAATACGGAATCGGCCATAGGCCCCGGGTTCAAATCCCGGACCCCCGACCAAACTTCCCTTATTTGAACCGGCCCACAAAAAAAGGCCGGCGAACGGCTCCTTGAGTTCGACTCGGGCGATCTGGCCCGCCCCGATCGCGATCCGCTCGATGAGGGCGCGGTTCCACAAGCGCTTGACGTAAGGGTCCGCCGCGGAGTAGCCCTCCCTGGCGTCCCGAATGATGCTCAAGGCCGTCTCCAGCAGCTGGGCATAGGGACTGTCCGTTGCTTCTGCCCTCTTGATCTCGGCCTGGGCGAGGTCCATCTCTTTGGCGATTCGGTTCTGCTCGCGCTTGAACAGATCGAGCGGCAAGGCTTCTGCGAAGTAGGCCTGCAGCAGCTTCTCCCGCTCGTGCTCGGCCCGCACTAGCCGGCGCCGTGCCAAGGCGAGGCTCTCGGCGCTGAAACTCACCTCGTCGGCGAGCTCCTGCTCCAGGGCGCGACGCAGAAGAGCTTCATCGTTAGGGCCAAGGTTGAGCCGCCGGTACTGCTCCTCCACCAGTTGCTCCAACTTCTCCTTGGGCACGTATGGCTCGCGGCAATCGGTGCGACCGGTGAAACGACCGAGGCAATAGAAGTACGTGTAGCGTCCCTTGGCGGTCAGAGATGAGAGCGCAGAACCGCACGATGCGCACACGAGGACTCCGCGCAGGAAGTGAGGGTGCTTCGTTTCCCTGACCTTGTCGCGGTCGTGAAGCGCGAAGACCTGCTGCACCCGGTCGAACAGTTCCTTCGAAACCAGCGGCTCATGAGTGCCCTGGTATTCGACGCCGTTGTGGCCGACTATGCCGGCGTACAGCTTCTTGTGCAGCAACTCCGCGAGCTTCGAGCGGCTAAGGGGGGCGCCTCTCTTGTTGCGCAACCCGAGTGTGGCCATCTCCAAGTGCAGGCTGCTGACGGTGTACTCGCCTGAGGCGTACAGCTCGAATGCCTTGGTCACGAGCGGTGCCTGTTCGGGATCGATCGCGAGCACGGCCTCGGCTTTGCGCTCGCCGTTGACGCGAACATTGGTGTAGCCGGCCGGCGCCAGGTGCGGCCAGCCGCCGTTGCGGAGCTTCTGCTGCATACCTTTGCGGACTTCCTGGCCGAGGTTGTCCGAGTAGAACTCCGCGATCGCGGCCATGATCCCCTCGACCAGCCGGCCGGAGGGACCTTCCTCCATCCCCTCGGTGACGGAGACGAGGCGGATGCCGAGCTTCTGCAGGCGGGCCTTCACAGCCGCGTAGTCGGCGAGATTTCTGGCTAGGCGGTCGATCTTGTGGACGACCAGGTGCGTGATCCCGCCGTGATCGTCAAGCATCGCAGCCATCGCCTTGAACGCAGGGCGGTTGGTCGTGCGGGCCGACTCGCCGAGCTCGGTGAACTCATCCTCGACGGTCCAGCCCTTGTCGTACACGAACCGGCGACACGCCTCCAGCTGTGCTTCGATCGAGTAGCCGCCCTCGGCTTGCTCTCTCGAAGAGACGCGCACGTAGATCACCGCGCGGTTCATCTCTTGAGAGTCCTCTTCGCCTTCTTCTGACTCTGA
>PLYZ01000041.1 GCA_003151935.1 Candidatus Dormiibacterota bacterium
CCAAGGGCCAGTTCTCGGCCACCGCGGACCTCGGGTCCGTGCAGAAGAAGGGCGCGGTCAATACGTTCCAGCCCATCGATCCGTGCGCGGTCGCACTGACGCTTGGCTGCTCATTCGTCGCGCGATCCTTCAGCGGCGACGGCAAGCAGGTCGTCCCGCTCATCAAGGCCGCGATCGCACATCGCGGGACAGCCATCCTCGACATCATCTCGCCGTGCGTGACCTTCAACGACCACGACGGCTCGACCAAGAGCTACAGCTGGGTCAAGGACCACGAGGAATCGATCGCGGACGTCTCGTTCATCCCGTTTTTCGAGGAGGTGCACGTCGACTACGAGCCCGGGACGATTCGGGACGTCGAGCTGCACGACGGATCGCACATCGTCCTCAAGAAGCTCGGCGACGACCATGACCCATCCGACCGGCGCGCCGCGATGCGCGTGATCGAAGAAGGCCGCTCGGCCGGCCACCTCGTGACAGGGCTGCTCTACCTCGACACCACGATGGATGACTTCGCCACGACCGAGCAGATCCCAGAGCGCCCGCTCAAGGACCTGGGCGAGGCTGAGCTTCGACCAACGCCTGAGCAGTTCGCCCAGTTGATGTCCGAGTTCGCCTGAGCGCCGGTACCAGCGACTCGCCGGCCGTTCAAAACGAGCTGCTGCGCGGTACCCGCCTGGTCGCCCGCCGAGACCCGGCGCTGGCGCGGCTGATCAAGGCCGCGGGGCCGATCGAGCTGCGCGATGCCTTCGACGACGGCTTCGCCGCGCTGGTGCGGTCGATCATGTACCAGCAGCTGGCGGGAGCCGCCGCGTCCACCATCCATGGGCGATTCTTGAACCTGTTCGCCGATGGCCTCTCCCCCGCCGCGGTGCTTGCGCTTCCAGAGGGAGCGATGCGCTCGGCCGGCGTCAGCGGATCGAAAGCCGCGGCGATCACGGACCTGGCCCGCAAGGTCGACGACGGCTCGGTGGCGCTCCACGACGTCGACCGGCTCTCAGACGACGAGCTGGTCGCCCGGCTCGTGCAGGTGCGAGGTATCGGCCGGTGGACCGCCGAGATGTTCCTCATCTTTCAGCTGCGCCGGCTCGACGTGTGGCCGGTCGACGACTATGGCGTCCGCAAGGGCTGGACGCTCGCTCATAAGCTGAAAGATCTGCCGGCCCCGCGCGCGCTGCAGGCCGAGGGCGATCGGTTCAGGCCCTACCGGACCATCGCGGCCTGGTACTGCTGGCGCGCCGTGGACACGGTGCTGCCCGCGTAGGTGAAGGTGCGCCCTGCGCGCGCCCGGCGCTAGCGACCGTACCTGCGGCGCAGCCGTTCGATCTCCTGGTCGGTCATCGGCGGCGCACCGTAGGCATCCAGAAACTCCCGCGCGTGCCCCGGCCCGAAGTTGTACTGGAGAGTCCAGACGCCGGCGGCGAGGTCCTGGCGTGGATCACCCAGGCGGGCGGCGCCAACATCGACCAGGGCGCTCAGCTCGCCCTCACTGACCAGCACGTTCGGCAAGCAGTAGTCCCCGTGGACGAGGACGTGACCGCGCCTGGCCACCCCGAAGGGGCAACCCGTCGCGTCGCTCGCGTGGATTGAGCGCAGGATCTCGCCGAAGACTCGGGCGACGCGCGACGGCGGCCACCCCACCGACGGGTGATAGAGCGGGACTCCCTTGAGCTCGCGGGTCATGAGCCAGTCGTCGCCGGCGGCGTGGAAGAAGCCGACCAGCTCTGGAACCGGCAGGCGCCCGTGCAGCCACACGAGGCGATCGCGCTCGCCCTCGAGGTTCGCCGCCCGCTTCACGTATACGGCGCCTGACTTCCCCGCCAGGCGCCA
Organism: Candidatus Dormiibacterota bacterium; assembly: GCA_003151935.1. Taxonomy (GTDB): domain Bacteria; phylum Chloroflexota; class Dormibacteria; order Dormibacterales; family Dormibacteraceae; genus Palsa-870. The sequence continues at coordinate 1,831 of PLYZ01000041.1, forward strand.
CACGGTCCCAACCCAGCTCATCCAGGCGAGCTCGCCCTCGATCTGCGTCCCCCCGATCGCCGCCAGCGCGGCCGCACGCACTCTCCGCGGCAACCCCAAACTAGTCGATGAAGATTCCATCAAGCGTCTCTGTACCATGGCGAGAGCCGCAGGCGGAGTCGGTTTGTTCGTGGAGTGGGGTGTGGTGCTGGCTCTTCCGGAATCTCCTGACGCTTTCAAGGACGCAAGTTGGGAAGACGTCCTCCCGTATTACGAGGAGCTCGGCTCGCGCCCGCTCGACCGAACCAACGTCGAAGCCTGGCTGGCCGATTGGTCCTTGTTCGAGTCCCTGCTCTCGGAGGCCGGCGCCCTGGCCGGCTTTGCCTACTCGTGCGACACCTCCGATCCTGCTCGAGAGGCGGCCCAGCTGAGGTTCGGCACGCAGATCTCACCGCGAGCGCGCGAACAGCGCGTGCGGCTTCAGGAGCGGCTGATGGAGCTCGACTACGTGCGACCCGGGCTCGAGACGACCGTGCAGCGGTTCCGCAACCAGATGCAGCTGTTCAGCGAGGCCAACGTCCCTCTCTTTGGCGCGCTGTCCGGGCTGGAGACCGAGTGGTCGAAAGTAAATGGAGCGCTGACCGTCGACTGGGACGGCGAGGAGAAAACGCCCTCTCAGCTCCTACCCTACCTCGAGTCAACCGACCGGGCCGTGCGAGAGCGCGCTTTCAAGCTGCGGGCCAAGCCGTACATCGAGCAGCGCCCCCTGCTCGCGGACATCTTCGACCGCATGTACGACCTCCGCCAGCAGGTCGGGCGAAACGCCGGCTTCGAAAACTTCCGCGACTACATACATCTCGAAAAGAATCGGTTCGACTACACGCCAGACGACTGCCTGCGTTTCCACGAGGCGGTCGAGTCGGCGGTGCTGCCGGCCGTGGAGCGCCTCATGCGCCGCAGGCGCGGTCATATGGGCCTGGATGTGCTGCGCCCATGGGACATCTCCGCCGATCCCAGGGGCCGCCCTCCACTGAAGCCGTTCACAGACATCGCGACATTCATCGCTCGAGCCACCGAGGTTTTCGCCCACGTCGACCCTGAGTTCGGCAACTACTACCGCCGCATGGCGGAGGCAAATTTGCTCGACCTGGACAACCGCAAGGGCAAGGCTCCGGGCGGTTACTGCCAGACGCTCGCGTTCAGGAAGATGCCGCTCATCTTCATGAATGCCGTGGGCATCGACGAAGACGTGCGCACCCTGCTGCACGAGGCGGGCCACGCTTTCCATTCCTTCGAAGCATCCAGCCTTCCCCTGCTCTTCCAGCGCCATCCCGGGTCGGAGTTCGCGGAGGTCGCGTCGATGTCGATGGAGCTGCTGGCCACGCCATTCATCGATGCTGACAATGGCGGCTATTACCGCGAAGACGACGCGGTCAGGTCGCGCGCGGATCTACTCGAAGGAATCGTCCTGTTCTTCCCACACTGCGCATCGGTCGACGCGTTCCAGCAGTGGATTTACCTGAACGACGACGGCCGCGACGCCGATGCGCGCGACCGTAAATGGCTCGAGCTGCGTCAGCGCTTCGAAGGTTCTTCGGTGGACTGGAGCGGGCTGGACGCGGAACGAATCGCGCGCTGGTACCAGCAGCCGCACTTTTTCGGCAGCCCGTTCTACTACATCGAGTACGGGATCGCTCAGCTCGGCGCCCTGCAGGTGTGGCGGAACAGCCTCCGAGACCCGCAGGAGGCAGTCCGCGACTATCGAGGGGCGCTGACCCTCGGCGCCACCAAGCCGCTGCCGGAGCTGTTCAAGGCGGCGGGCGCGAGGCTCATGTTCGACAGCGAAGGGATGCGTGAGCTGATTTCGGTGGTGGAGGAGGAGCTGGCCAAGCTGCACGACTAACGGTATGAGGGAAAACCCGGGATGGTTTTCCCTCATCGGCCGGCGCTTCGCGCGGGCCTGCTCCCATTCCGGTATATGGATGGGACTTCATCAAGAGTCTGAAGCCTAACCACGCTCGGAGACTTTGAGACAAAGTCGCGGCTGGGTGAAACCCAGCCGCCGCTGCGGCGCGGGCAAAAGTAATGGCGGCCGCGCGCGCTGCTAGTTGTTGATGATGTTGCGCAGCGGCTGCTTCGGGCCGAAGCGCGGCGCGGCGATACCGGAGATGGTCAGAAGCCGGATCACGCGGCCCCGTTGCCCGGCGTACGGGGCGAGGAGCTCCAGCATTCGCTCGTCGGTCGATCGTGGGGTCCCGTCGAGCGCGTACCCGACCGCGTGAGGCAGGTGGTAGTCGCCGACCGGTACTGCGTCGGGGTCTCCCAGCGCCACCAGAGCGACCTTGGCCGCGGTCCACGGGCCGACCCCCGGAAAGGCTTCAAGCCGGCGATAGGCGCTCGCGAGGTCCATCGTGATGATCTCCTCGAGGCGATTCGCGCTCCTCGCGGCTCGGATGATCACCTCGGCGCGGCGACGCTCGACGCCAAATCGGTGGAATGCCCAGTAGGGTGTTCGCGCCAGCACTTGCGGTGACGGCGGCAGCTTGAGGCCCGCAGGTCCCGGAGCCGGCTCTCCAAGGGCTTGCACGAGCGCACGGTAGCCCGCTTCCGCCTCAATCGTGGTCACCTTCTGACCCAGCACCGCGGGCACGAGCGCCTCGAAGACGGCCTGGGTCCTGGGAAGCCGCAATCCGGGGTGGCGGCGGTGCAGCTCGGCGATCAGCCGGTGCTGCGGCCGGAACGCGCTGGCGTCGTCCTGCTCTCCGCACAGCGCGGCGGCGCGCGAAGACGCCCACTCCGCTCCAGGGCCCCACGCCTCGACATCGATCCTGCCTGCGGACAATTTCAGGTGGAGCGTCGATGGGCCGTCCGGCGTTCGCGTGGCGCGCCAGACGCCGTCATGGTCGATCCTGAGCGACGGACCGAGCCCGATCGGAGCAAGAGTCGAGAAGATGTCGAGGGGACGAGTGGTCTCGAATGCCGTTCGCACCTGCGGTTCCACTAGAGTGACCCGCCCCCGAGGTTCCGGGCATCGTCGCGCCTTAGGCGGCCGGGCGCCTGAGGCGCGGAAGGCTGCGTCAAGGGGCCCGGCCGCCGATGGCGCGAATCTGCTCCGGACCTCGGGGTCGAGACACTCCGAAGAGCCTACTGCCTCAATGGAACCGCCAGGATGAAGGTGCTTCCGCCGCCGACGGTCGACTCGACCGTGAGGTCACCCTTGTGCATCCGGGCGATCTCCCGCGAAAGCCAGAGGCCGAGACCCGTGCCCTGCACGTGCTGGGTGTTCTGGATGCGGCCGAATCGGGTGAAGAGGTTGGCCTGGTCTTGTGGGCCGATACCCACTCCCTGGTCGATGACTGCGACCGTCGCCATGCCATCGGTGCGCCGGATGCGAACGGTGATGCCGGTGCCCGCGGGCGAGTATTTGGCCGCGTTGGTGAGCAGGTTTCTCACCACCATCTGGAAGCGGTCTGGGTCGAGGTCGGCTTCGACCGGCTCGGCCGGCTCGTCGACGTTCAGATCGTGGCCGCGCAGCAGCATCTTGACACCGTCGATCGCCTTGTCCGTGACATCCACGACGTCGGCGGCCTTGGTGTTGAGCTCCAGCCGGCCCTCTTCGAGGCGCGCGGCCTCGAGCATCTGCTCGAGCATCCAGTTGATCTCGTCGGACTTCGAGATGAGCAGCGGAAGCACCGAGCTCGCCTTGGGCGACAGCTCGCCCAGCGAGCCGGCCTCGAACATGGTCAGGTATCCCTTGATGATCGTCATTGGTCCCCGGAGCTCGTGCGACGCAATGTTCAGGAAGTCGCTCTTCGCTTTTTCGAGGGCCTGGATCCGCGATGTAAGCGTCACGCGGTCGAGGCCCGCTGTGATGCTGATCGCGTACTGGGCTAGTTGGTTGAGCTCGTCATCCCCGAAGATCGGCATCAAGCGTCCAGAGATTAGGACGATCGCTCCCTGGCCATTCTGCAGGTCGAGAGGGACTATGAGTATGTGGTCTTGGCGCCAAGGCTCGTGTCGCCGTGCGGCCGCGGACAGGAAGTCATGGCGAGCCGCGAGCTGCTCAGCCTCGGCGGGATCCACCCCCTTGAAGGCGAGGATCGACCGGTCCGAATCGATGACGAACGCGCTTTCACCTCCCCCCAGGCGCAGAGCCCAGCCAAGGGCGCGCTCCGCGAGCGTCCGGCGGTCCGGGCTGTAGAGGAGCAGGTCGTGAAGGGCGCTCCGAAACTGGCCTTCGTCGATCATCCGGCCGAGAATAGCCTAAATGACGATATTTCAACGACACGGAGTGAGCAGATGAAGTGGATAACCCGAAAGAACGCCAGCGTTGACCGGATCGCATGCCCGTGGCTGGTCAAGCGCTTCATCGACCCTGAGGCGGAGTTCCTGTACGTGCCCGCCGCGGAAGTGCCGAGCGTCGCGGAGCGCGACGGCGCGATCCCATACGACGTGGCCGGGGTGGAGCTGGGGCACGTCGACGGCCGGTGCAGCTTCGAGTCGATCATCCTCAAATACGGCCTGCACGACCCCGCGCTCGACCGGCTCGCCCAGATCGTGCATGGAGCCGATGTCACCGCAGACCTCGACAAGACCCCTGAGGCGGCTGGTCTGAAAGCGATCGCTCACGGATTCGCCATGGTCCACGGCGAGAACGACCACTTGAAGATCGCCCTCGAGACGCCCCTCTACGACGCTCTATATGCCTGGTGTCAGCACGAGGTCGCCAAGGTCAGGCCGCGGGAGTGACTGCGATCCCGTCGGGATCCGTGCGGGCCACATCGAGTCGCCTGACCTCGAAGCTCTGAAGTCCCCGCACGCCCGCTTCGACCGGCGCGGCGCCGCGACCCTCGAGCAGGTTGATGCCGACGTGATGGTGGTACCCGTCCCAGCTCATGAAGCGCATGACCCGACCCGCCTCAGCCATCAGCTCCATACCCATCGATTCATAGAAGGCCTGAGAGCTGTCCAGGTCGGAGACGTTGAGGTGCATGTGACCCAGCACCGTGCCGCCAGAGAATTTCTTCTCCGGCCGGTCCGCGATTCTCGTCAGCCGTTCGAAATCCAGGTGATCGGTGCCGATGTTCAAGCGGCCGTTCGGATATTGCCACTCGCTTCTCGGACGGTCCGCGTAGACCTCGATGCCATTTCCTTCGGGGTCGTCGAAATAGAGGGCCTGGCTGACGAAGTGGTCGGCCGTACCGGTCAGCGGGAGGCGCTCTTCGAGGGAGCGCTGCAGCAAGCCACCCAGCTCCTGCTCGCTCGGAAGAAGGATTGCGAAGTGGTACAGGCCGGCCGTGTGGCGCGGGCGCTCGCTCCCGCCCGGCAGGGCCGTGAGGCGAAGCAGCGGCGAGCCGCCGACACCCAACGTTGCGGCTCCGGTCGCCTCATCGCTTCGGGTCAGCCCGAACCGCTCGTAGAAGGCCACCTCGCGCTCGAGGTCGAGCACCTTGAGCTCAACCGAGCCGAGCGGCGAATCAGATGACATCGCGACTGTATCTACCCAGGGAGAGGACGTTTCAGCCAAGAAGGTCTTTGCCGCTCGCGCTCGCCTCGGGTGGCAGCGAACGCATCCATCGGTCACCCAATCATTTGCGACACAAGGTCCGCAGTGCCGCCAGGCCCCCTCCCGGCGGGCCCTTCGGCCATTGGACGGCGTACGCAACGCGGCCAGGGTTGAAGGTGAGGCCTTCCAATGGAGCCATTCATAACGGTTGACGGCAACGAGGCGGCTGCACGCGTCGCCCACCGGCTGAGCGAAGTCATCGCGATCTATCCGATCACGCCCTCGACGGCGATGGGCGAGCTCGCCGACGCATGGTCGGCCGCAGGTCAACCAAACCTTTGGGGCACGGTTCCCGAAGTCATGGAGATGCAGAGCGAGGCCGGAGCGGCGGGCGCCCTGCACGGGGCCCTGATGGCCGGAGCACTCTGCACCACTTTCACCGCCTCACAGGGTCTGCTGCTAATGCTCCCCAACATGTTCAAGATCGCGGGCGAGCTGACCCCGGCCGTGTTCCATGTCGCGGCGCGGACAGTAGCGACCCACGCCCTGTCGATCTTCGGCGATCACAGCGACGTGATGGCGGTGCGCGCTTCTGGTTTCGCGATGCTGTCTTCGTCGTCGGTGCAGGAGGCGCATGACCTCGCGCTCATAGCGCATCGGGCCACCCTCGAGTCTCGAATTCCATTTCTGCACTTTTTCGACGGCTTTCGAACGTCGCACGAGGTGAACAAGATCGTCCCGCTCGCTGACGAGGACCTCCGAGCGATGGTGCCCGATGAGCTGGTCACAGCGCACCGCATGCGAGCGTTGTCGCCCGACCACCCGGTTCTCCGTGGCTCGGCCCAGAACCCGGACGTGTTCTTCCAGGCTCGCGAAGCGGCAAACACTTACTACGCGGCTGTGCCCGGAATCGTCAGCGCCGCCATGGAGCGGTTCGCGGAGCTGACGGGCAGGCGCTACCGGATCTTCGACTACATCGGTCACCCAGAGGCAGACCGTGTCGTCATCCTGATGGGCTCCGGCGTCGGCGCCGCGCACGAAGCAGTGGAAGGGCTTCTCGCCCGCGGCGAGCGGGTCGGACTCTTGAACGTCCACCTGTTCCGGCCGTTCGACGCCGCCGCATTTGTCGCTGCGCTGCCGTCGACCGTGCGCCGGATCGCCGTGCTCGATCGCACCAAGGAACCCGGAGCTACGGGCGAGCCTCTGTTCCAGGACGTCGTCGTCGCCCTCGCCTCCACGCCCGAGCCGCCGCTCGTCATCGGCGGAAGGTACGGCCTCGCATCCAAGGAGTTCACGCCCGCCATGGCGGCCGCGGTGTTTGAAGAGCTCGCCGGCGCCACGCCGCGACGCGAGTTCACTGTGGGGATCGTCGACGACGTCACCCACCTGAGCCTCGAAGTCGACCCCGGCTTCGCAACCGAGCCCACTGACGTCACCACCGCGATGTTCTACGGACTGGGCTCGGACGGCACCGTGGGCGCTACCCGCAACACGGTCAAGATCATCGGCGAGCAGACCGACCTCTTCGCGCAGGGATACTTCGTCCTCGACTCGAAGAAGTCGGGTTCGGTCACCACGTCGCACCTTCGCTTCGGTCCCCGACCCATCCGATCCACCTATCTGGTCCAGCGAGCGGGCTTCATCGCCTGCCACCAGTTCGGCTTCCTCGAGAAGGTGGATGTGCTGGGCCGTGCGGCCGACGGCGGGACCTTCCTGCTCAACAGCCCCTTCGGGCCGGACGAGGTCTGGAGCCGGATCCCGATCGAGGTGCAGACCCAGATCATCGGCAAGCGCTTGCGCTTCTACGTGATCGACGCCAGCCGGGTCGCTCGCGACGCGGGCCTGCCAGGCCGAGTCAACACAGTCCTCCAGGCCTGCTACTTCGCGCTCGCAGGCGTGCTCCCGCAAGACCAGGCGATCGCCGCCATCAAGGCCGCGATCGAGCGCACGTATGCGAAGCGCGGCGCGGCGGTGCTGGATCGGAACTACGCAGCGGTCGACCTTGCTCTGGCCGAGCTCCACGAGGTGACCGTGCCCGCGCGCACGAACGGTACGGTGCACGTCCGACCCGTGGTGCCGCCCGAGGCGCCGCCCTTCGTCCAGCACGTCACGGCCGAGATGCTCGCGGGGCGCGGGGATTTCCTTCCGGTCTCGGCGCTGCCCGTGGACGGCGCGTTCCCGCTGGCGACGTCCCAATGGGAGCGGCGCGACATCGCCGAGGAGCTTCCGCAATGGGATCCCACGATCTGCATCGACTGCGCCAAGTGCACTCTGGTGTGCCCGCACGCCGCGATCCGGATGAAGGTCTTCTCGCCCGAGCTGCTGGCGAACGCCCCTACAGGCTTCCAGTCCAAGGAATGGAAGTCGAAGGAACAGCCGGGGATGATGATGGCCATCCAGATCGCGCCTGACGACTGCAATGGCTGCGGGACCTGCGCCGACTACTGTCCCGCCCACAGCAAGCAGGTCGCCAAGCACAAGTCGATCGACATGGCGCCCAAGGACGGCCACATCGAGATGGCGCGCGCCAACTGGGAGTTCTTCAAGTCGCTACCCGAGTTCGATCGCACACAGGTGAAGGTGGCATCGATCAAGGGCTCGCAGATGCTGCAGCCCCTGTTCGAGTTCTCCGGCGCCTGCAAGGGCTGTGGCGAAACGCCCTACCTGAAGCTGCTGACGCAGATGTACGGGGACCGCATCCTGGTCGCCAACGCCACGGGTTGCTCTTCCATCTTCGGTGGCAACCTGCCGACGACGCCATGGGCTGCAAATGCCGATGGCCGCGGTCCGGGGTGGGCCAACTCGCTCTTCGAGGACACCGCCGAGTTCGGGCTCGGGATGCGCCTGGCGCTCGACA
>PLYZ01000034.1 GCA_003151935.1 Candidatus Dormiibacterota bacterium
CTTGCCGAACAGCACGCGGTCGCCGGTCTTGACGTCGATCGGGATCAGCTTGCCGCCCTCGTCGCGTCCGCCGGGGCCGACGGCCACAATCTCACCCTCCTGGGGCTTCTCCTTGGCGGTGTCGGGAAGCACAATCCCGCTCTTGGTTTTCTCTTCTTTGTCGACCGGCTTGACCACGACGCGGTCGCCTAACGGTCTCAGATTCATGTGCGCCCTCCTCAGCAGATTGTGATTAGCACTCCCCACGCCCGAGCGCTTAGCACTCAGGGGGGTCGACTGCTAAGTCTACTACCCGCCTGGAGGCAGGTGTTAAACCTCGGCCTCGTCCCCAGCTGGCGTCTGTTCGGCCTGGAGGATGACCTCGCGGGCGGTCTGCGCCTGCTCGTCGGGGACCATCACCCGGGCGTCGGTCAGGTTCACCCCGACCCCGTAAGCGTGGTCGCCGAAGACCTCGACCCGGAGGCCGTCGGCCTGGAGGACGGCTGCCACGAGGTCGGCCTGGATGCGCTCACCGCGGAAAACCACTGACCAGCCTTTGACCGCCACGCCTACCAGCCTAACGATGGATCGACTACTACTGCACCCACCACGGATGTGGAGTAATGGCCTGCGGCCGCGATCATCGCCGCATTGTCGGTGCACAGCTCCAGCGGTGGCATGGTCAGCCTGGCCCGGTCGCCCACCACCTCGGCCGCTCGCTTTCGCAGGAGCGTGTTCGCCGCGACCCCACCGGACACGACCACCTCCGGGTAGGGATGGGCTTCCAGGGCCGCGTCCAGCTTTTCCAGCAGCGACTCGACCACCGAGTGCTCGAAGGAGGCCGCCAGGTCGGCCTTGATTTGCGAAGAGTCGCCATCCGGAGGATGGCGTTGCTCGGTGACCGTGTCCCCCAGGTCGCGCAGCCGGTACAGGAGCGCTGTCTTCAACCCGCTGAAGCTGTACTCGAGGCCCGGGAGAGACGGTTGCGGCAGCGGCTGCCGGCGCGCGTCACCCGTCCGGGCCAGCTGGTCGAGCGCCGGGCCGCCGGGGTAGCCGAGGCCCAGCATCCGGGCGGCTTTGTCGAACGCCTCGCCGGCCGCGTCATCCCTCGTCCTGCCGATCACCTCGAACCGGCCGTGCTCAGGCATCCGGACCAGGTCTGAGTGGGCCCCGCTGACGACCAGGCCGAGCAGCGGCGGCTCCAGGCCGGGCCGCGCGAGCATCGCCGCGTAGATGTGCCCCCAGAGGTGGTTGACACCGGTGAGCGGCGTCGACCACGCGGCCGCCAGCCCCTCCCCCACGCCGACCCCGACGAGCAGGCAGCCGGCCAGGCCGGGACCTCGGGTGACGGCAATCAGGTCGATGTCTGTCGGTTTGGCGCCGGCGCCTTCGAGGGCCAGGTCGAGCAGCTGGGGCAGGCGTTCGAGGTGATCGCGGGCGGCGAGCTCCGGCACCACGCCGCCGAAGCCCTTGTGCAGGTCGACCTGCGAGTGGACGACGTTGGAGAGGATCCGCCGTCCGTCCTCGACCAACGCGACGGACGTTTCGTCGCAGCTGGTTTCTATGCCCAGCGTTAATCCCATTCTTCTTTCCCGCCCCTGCGCGCAAGCGCGATGAGGTTCTGACTCACTGATTGCACCCTGACCCTGCGCGCTAAGCGGCGATGAGGATCGGACCTTCTGATTGCCCCCCTGAACGGGGGGAGGGGAGCACTACTCCCCTTTGGTGATCAGGTCTCGGCGGAGGCCTCTTACGTCGGCTTCTATGCGCTCCAGGTTCTCCTCGTACGCCTTGCGGAAGCGGGGTGAGTGGATGCTGTCCGACCACATCACGACCGCGTCTTCGCCGTTGTCGGTGTAGTAGCCCTTGCGCCGCCCGATGACCTTGAAGCTGAAGCCTTCATACATGCGCATCGCGTTCTCGTTGGTCGTGCGCACCTCGAGCGTGACCCACTTCGCCCCCATGTCGTAGGCGGCCTGCACGAGGCCCGCGAAGACGATGCGGCCGTAACCGCGATGCTGGAGGTCGTGGCGGACGCCGATCGTCGTCACGTGGGCCTCGTCGTACATGCGCCACATGCCGCCGTAACCGATCATCGTGGGGTCGAGATCGGGCGCTCGATAGCCCGACGGTGTCTCGACGAGCCCTTCCTGCCGGAGCACCATGTAGTGGGCGCTGGCGCGCGAGGCGAGCTCGCGGTAATAGGCGTTCCGCGGCCACGGCGTCGCGAAGATCTCGCGTTCGATCTCCTGGACCGTCGCCACGTCGGCCTCGCGCATCAGCTCCAGCGCCAGCTGCTGGCGGAGTTGAACCATCACGCCCTGGGGGCAGAAAACGACTGCATGTATTCGAGCCTGAGACTACCATAGGCAACTTCGCTTGCCGAGGCCAGCATCGTCGATGCGGCGGCTCCGAAAGACCTGAGCTCAGCCTCGGGTCTGAAGACGTGCCCGGCCGCTGTCAGCGCCGCCTCAGTCGCCGGGGCGACGAAACCGACGAGCTCATGCGTTTTCGGGATCTCGGCCGGCTCGCCGAGCGCCGCCTTGCCACCGGGCACCAGGTGGTAGACGCGCCCGCGGCCCGCCTCTGAGACGGCGGTCACCTGCGTGTCGCTCCTCGCTGCCTGCAGGCTGAGCGTCGGCAGAGGAACGATGGGGATCCGGAGGCCCATGGCCAACCCCAGGCCGAACGCGACCCCCACGCGGAGGCCCGTGAACGATCCCGGACCGGTCGCGACGGCCACCTTGCTGAGCTCGTGACGAGACGCCATCGCCCGCATGCGGTCGATCAGCTCTGGGCTGCGCGCCGGGACAAACGCCTCCTCGAGCACGTTCCCCGAATCACTTAGGATCGCCAGCGCGCTCACCGCCGACGAGGTGTCGATGACAAATATCACCGGCGGAGGTCGCGCTTCACGCGGATCATGCGGCGGTCACCTTCGAGGTGCTCGAGCTGCACGAGCGCAGCGTCGCGCTCGTTGATGCGGTCGCCCCACTCGACCACGACCGCACCCGCGTCGAGCAGCTCGTCAAGGCCCAGGTCGGCGAGCTCAGAGAGCGTCTCGATCCGGTAGAGGTCGACGTGGGCCAGCTGCACGCGGCCCGCGTAGATCCGGACGAGCTGAAAAGTCGGGCTGGCGACCGGCGCGGTGGATCCCGTGCCACGAGCCACGCCGCGCACGAATGTGGTCTTCCCCGCTCCCAGCTCTCCCGTCAACAGCACCAGGTCACCGGCCCGCAGCCGCTTGCCGAAGCGCTCGCCGGCGGCCTCAGTCTCGGAAGGAGAGTTTGAGACCTCAGGCAAAGTGGTCGTAGCCCGTGAGCTCGAGCTGCATGGGCATTCCGTCGGCGCCGAGCACCTGGACCGAAGAGTCGTCGGTGAGAAAGCCAAACGGTCGCAAACCAGCGCTTCGGAGGAGCTCTTCGGGTCCGACGCAGACCAGCTCCGGCTCCTCACCGCTGGTCAACGCCTCCTCCATAGTCGCGCCATCGGCGACGGGGACCTCGGCCGCGCGAAGGATGCAGCCGGCGCCGGAGAAGGCCACGAACTTGTCCATCTCGCGGAGCAGCCCGTCGGAGATGTCGCCGCAGCACAGCCCTGCTTCGTTGAGCCGGCGGCCTTCATCCAGCAGGGGTAGGATGCGGAAAGGGCGCCGCTCACGCAGCGCAACCGCGGATGCGCCCAGCGGGCCGGTCACCGCCACCGCCCAGCCCGGCTGCGCTTCGCTGCGCGGCAGCGGCCGCTTGCCGGTGCGCCCGGCGACCGTGATCGAGAGCACCGCCGGCCCATCGGTCGAGCTCATGTCGCCGCCGGCGATGAGCGTTTGCGTCTTCTGCGCCAGGGCGGCCATCCCTTCGTAAAGGCCGCTCAGGCTCTCGACCGTCCACATGCCCGGGATCGCGATCGAGGTCAGAGCCCACGTGGGGGTGGCACCCTTGGCGGCGAGATCCCCGAGCGCTAGCGCGAGCGCCCGCCACCCCGCGTCCTGCGCACTCATCCAGGCGAGGTCGAAATGGACTCCCTCCACGAACATGTCGCAGCTCGCGACCGTGAAGCCGCCGCCCTCGGCGATGACGGCCGCGTCGTCCTGGCCTGCTTGAGCCGCGAGGTAAGGCTTGATCCTTTGCAACAGCCCGAACTCACCAAGGCCCTCGACCTTCATTTAGGCAGCAGCATGGCACGCAGGCGGCGCGCGACCGCCTCGGGGTCCGGCGCTTCTGCGACGGCCCGGATGACGCACGCGCGGTGCAATCCTTCCGCGGTCAGCTGTGCGACGTTCGACTCGTCGATCCCGCCGATGGCGAAGACCGGCACCGACGACGCGGCCGCGATCGCGGCCACGCCCTTCGGTCCGATGACCGGCTTCTCGGACTTGATCGGGGTCGCGAAGGCCGGACCGCTGCCCAGGTAATCGGCGCCGTGCGCGATCGCCGCCAGGGCAGCCTCCGGGCTGGAGGCCGACGCCCCGATCAGCAGGCGGTTGCCGGCGAGGCGCCGGGCGGAAGCAAGGCTCAGGTCGTCGGGTCCAAGGTGCACTCCGTCGGCTCCGCTGAGCAGGGCGATGTCAACGTGGTCGTTGACGATGAAGATCGCGCCCGATCGATCTGCAATCTCGCGGACCCGGCGCGCTAGAGCAAGGAGCTCGCCCCGCGCCAGGCCCTTGTGGCGCAGCTGAACGATGTCCGCTCCCCCGCGCACCGCCGCTTCGACGAGGCCGACGACGCGATCCGCCGACTCGTCCGGGGTGATCACGTAAAGGTGAGCGGCGGGCAGCCGCTCGATCAGCTGCGGTCTCGTGCTAGGTGAGGAGCTGGCGCAGCTTCTCGCGGAACGCGGGCGGGGTGTCGCAATCGCAGGAGTGCCTCACCAGCCGCTTTATGTGAGCCTCAAACTCGTAGTGGTCCTGGCAGTCGGGACAGGTTTCGAGGTGGAGCTGCAGCTCGAGGACCTCGGTCGAGTTGAGCTCGCGGTCGACGAAGCGATCTAGCTTCTCCGAACAGTCCTTACAGTTCATTGCTGCACCTGCGGCGTTCCGTTGCCGCGGACGATACCTGATTCCACCGCATAGTCATAGAGGGATTTTTGTAGCTGCTGGCGGGCGCGGTGAAGGCGGGACATGACAGTCCCGATCGGCACGCCGAGGGCCTGGGCCGCGTCCTTGTACGAAAACCCTTCGACGTCGACCAGGAGGACGACCTCGCGGTGCAGCGGCGGAAGGGTCTCGACCGCCTTCACGACCTCCGATGCCGCGAGCTTGTCGAGCACGTCGGCCTCTGGCCTCGCGCCCTCATCGCGCAGCTTTTCGTACAGCACGAACTCGCCGACGTCATCGAGGCTCACGTCTTCCTTCCGCGACCCCTTGAAGCGGTCCCAGAACAGGTTGCGCATGATCGCGAAGAGCCANNAGAGTGTCGAGATGTGTCAATGCCTCTTCCGCGAAGGCAGTTCTTGCGGGACTTTCCGCCATCAGTAGTGCCAGTTTAGGGTCACCTGCCTTGCGTCATCTGGAATCGCAAGGGGGTGACGGCTATTCCGAATACCGGCGCTCGACCCTGGAACCGAGGCTGGTCAGAACTTCGTATGAGATCGTGCCGGACCACTCGGCCACCTCTTGGGCGGTGATCCGCTCGTCGCCGTCCTTTCCGATCAGTGTCGCGACATCCCCCACCTGCACGTCCGGGACGCCGGTGACGTCGAGGGTGAGGGCGTCCATGCTGACCGTGCCGATCAGCGGCGCCCGGCGGCCCTGCACCAGCACGTGTCCGCGGTTCGAGCGGGCCCGGTGGACGCCGTCCGCGTACCCGATCGCCACCGTCGCCACACGCGCCTTTTCAGGCGACCTCCATGTCGCGCCATAGCCGACGGTGGCGCCTGCCTCGACCGTCTTGACGTGGGTCACGACGGAGCGGAGGGCCAGGACAGGCTCGGTGCCCGGCCACTCGCAGCCGTACACGGCGATGCCGCAGCGCACCGCGTCCAGGGCGAAGTCGGGGTGGTTGTAGGCGCCCATCGAGTTGCAGGCATGGCGCAGGCCGGGATCGACGTCGAAAGCCTTCAGAGTCTCGGTGAAGAGGTCGAACTGGCGCCGAGTCATCGCGTCGTCGGAGTCAGAGCACGCGAAGTGGGTCCATGTCCCGGCCAGGCGCAGCCCTGGTGCCTGGTCGATGAACCGGGCCAGCGCCGGCGCCTCCTGGGGCGTGCACCCGAAGCGGCCCATACCGGTGTCGATCTTCAGGTGAACCGGCACCACCTCACCCGTGTCGCCAAGCGCCGCCGCCAGCTCGCGGGTCGAGACCGCGATCCCCCAGCCGCCGGCCGCGGCTGCGGGCGCCTGCTCGACCGTCAGCCCTCCCATGACAAGGATCAGCTTGGGCGGCACCAGTGAACCCAGCTCGTGCGCCTCCTCGAGAGTCGCGACCGCAAGGCCGGTCGCACCGCCAACCAGCGCAGCCCTTGCGGCGGGGATCGCGCCGTGGCCGTAGCCGTTTGCCTTCACGACCGCAATCAGTCGTGCGCTCCCAGGAAGGTGGGCGACGATGCGGGCGCAGTTCGCGCTGAGGGCGCCGGAGCTGACGTCCGCCCAACGAAGCGAAGTCGTCAGAGGCCGCCCTGGCGGAGCACGTTCATGACGACCGGGATCTCCATGAGCAGGTCGCCCGCAAGGAGGCCGGAATCGCCCAGGCGCTGCGAGATGCGCCGGCCGGCCGCCGCGTGGATGTACACGCCGGTGACGGCGGCCGAGAACGGATCCGAGCCCTGGGCGATCAGCCCGCCGATGATGCCGGCGAGCACGTCACCCGTGCCGCCGCTCGCGAGCGCCGGGACCTCGTGCGGGTCCTCGCTGATCCTGCCGTCCGGGTGCGCGACGACTGTGTGCGCGCCTTTGAGCACCACCACGGCGCCCCATTCCTTCGCGGCCTTGCGGGCCGAACCCTCGCGGTCGGCCGCGATCGCCTCGATGGTCTTGCCCGTGAGGCGTGCCAGCTCACCGGGGTGCGGGGTGAGGACGCGGTTCTTGCCCAGCTTGCCTTTGGACCGGGGCGAGTCCGCCAGGGCGTTGAGCCCGTCGGCGTCGATCACGAGCGCGCAGCGCGCGTGCGACGCGAGGTCGATCACCAGCCGCCAGGTCGAGCTGTCGCGACCCAGGCCGGGGCCGATCACTCCGACCTCGGCCGCGGCCAGCTGTCGCATGATCGAGTCATAGGCCGCGTGGCCCACAGCTCCTGGGGCCACCTCCGGCACCGGCGTGGCCATGACCTCGGTGCACTTGGCGGCGAGGATGGGATAGATCGTGTCGGCGACCAGCAGCTTGACCAGGCCCGCGCCGGTGCGGGCCGCGGCGGTCGACGCGAGGTAGGCGGCGCCGGTGAATCCCAGGCTTCCGGCCAGCACGATCGCCGTGCCGAAGGTGCCCTTATGGGCGTCGTGAGGGCGTTGGGGCAGGATGACGGCGTCCGGGGCGGGCAGCAGGTCGTCGGCCACGTCGGGCATCTCAAGGTGGGCCGTGGCGACGGCGAGCCGGCTGTCGTGGGTGATGCTGACCTCGACGCGGGCGCCGCGGTGATCGCCGAGCAGCCGCACCCGCGGGGCGCCGTTGGGGCCGGCAAGCACCTCGATGCGCCGGCGCGGAAAGCAGATGCCGGTGCCGTCGAAGCACTTGATCACCGCCTCTTTGGCCGCCCACCTGCCGGCGAGGCGGTCGGGGTTGCCGGCGCAGTAGGCCTGCTCGGCGGGCGTGTAGACCTTGTTGAGGAAGGCGGGGCTCGAGCGGCCGACGGCGCGCGCTATTCGGTCTACCGAGACGGCGTCAACGCCGATTCGCTGCATCGACATCATTGTGCGGTTAGTTGGGCTCGGAACCCCCCACCCGGCGTTCGGCCGACCTCCCCGGCAAGCGGGGAAGTGAATTACTCGACGGTGACGCTCTTGGCCAGGTTCCTAGGTTGGTCTACGTCTTGGCCTAGCTCCACGGCTACGTGGTAGGCGAAGAGCTGCAGCATGACCGTGTTCAGGATCGCTGACATCGACTCTTCCGCCGGCGCCATCTCGAACACATCGGCAGCGATGCCGTCGAGAGAGTGATCCCCCGCGGTCACAACGGCGAGCACCGGCGCGTCGCGGGCCGCGATCTCATGGACGTTACTGACCATCTTGTCCTTGGTCGAGCTGGCGGTGCAGATGGCGATGACCGGGAACTCCTGGTCGAGCAGGGCGATCGGGCCGTGCTTCAGCTCGCCGCCCGTCGTGCCCTCGGCATGGACGTACGAGATCTCCTTCAGCTTCAATGCGCCCTCGAGGGCCACCGGGTAGCTCAGACCGCGGCCGAAGTACATGAAGTTGCGGAAGCGGCTGTAGCGCTTCGCGAGCTTCGCGATCTCCTGCTCACGGTCCACCAGCTCGCGGACCTGGTCCGGCAGCGCCCGGAGCGCGGCCACCAACTCGCGACGTCGTTCGAGCGAGACGCGGCCGTTGACGGTCGCCAGGCGGAGCGCGAGCAAGGAGAGGCTGACCATGTGGGCCGCGAGCGTCTTCGTCGACGCCACGCCGATCTCCGGCCCGGAATGGAGGTAGATCGCGCCGTCGGCGTCGCGGGCGGCCGAGCTGGCGAACACGTTGGTGACCGCCACGGTCAGCGCGCCGCGCTCCTTGGCCTGGTGCAGGCCGACCAGCGTGTCAGCCGTCTCACCAGACTGCGTGAGCACAACCGCCAGCGTCTTCGGTCCGAAGGTCGGGCGGCGGTAGCGAAACTCCGAGGCATCCTGGGAGCGAGCCGGGATGCCGGCCCAATCCTCGATGAGGTACTCACCCACCATGGCCGCATGCCGCGACGTCCCCATGCCCAGGAGGAGGACTTCCTCGTAGCTCCGCAGCTTCTCGTCGTCGATGTCGAACTCGCGGAAGGAGACGATCCCGTCGTCGGTGAGCCGCCCGCGCATCGCGTTGGCCACGGCCTCCGGCGTCTCGTGAATCTCCTTGAGCATGAAGTGCGCAAAACCGCTCTTCTGAGCCTGGCTCACGTCCCAATCCACGTGGATCAGCTTCGGCCTTACAGTGACCCCGTCGAGGCTCGAAACCTCGACGCCGAGAGGCGTGATCGCCGCGACCTCCCCCTCGCCCAGGACGAGGACCCGCTTGGTGTACGGGATGATCGCGGTGATGTCGGAGGCAATGTAGTACTCGTGGTCGCCGAGGCCGACGACCAGAGGCGCGTTGAGGCGGGCGCCGACGAGGAGCTCGGGGTCGTCGGTGGAGAACATCGCCAGCGCGTAGGCGCCACGGAGCCGTTTCAGGGCGGCGCGAACGGCGGCCAGGAAGTCGCCTTTGTAGTTGGCCTCGATCAGATGAGGCACGACCTCGGTGTCGGTATCCGAGGTGAACTCGTGACCCTTCTCCTGCAGCTCGGCCTTGAGCTCGGCGAAGTTCTCGATGATCCCGTTGTGGACGACGAAGATCTTGCCGTGGCAGTCGGTGTGCGGGTGGGCGTTGATGTAGGTCGGCTTGCCGTGGGTGGCCCAGCGGGTGTGCCCGATCCCCAGGTGGCCGGTGGGCATGTTGGCCTGGAGCTTGGAGATGAGTGCGTCGACCTTGGCTTCAGACTTGGTCAGGCTCGTGTAGGCATCTTCGCCAGGCTTGGGCAGCTGCAGCACAGCCACGCCGGCCGAGTCGTAGCCGCGGTATTCGAGCCGCTTGAGGCTCTCCATCAAGATCGGGGTGGCTTCGCGATCGCCCAGGTAGCCGATGATTCCGCACATTTCTTTACTAGAACTCCTGGAAGGCGATAAGGATTCGACTGGTGCTGGGATGAACGGCTGGAACGGGCGTCAGGTTACACGCCCGAACCCACTTCTGGGCTCCGCCGCCCCACCCGGCCGGGCCTGCGGCCGGGCCGACCTCCCCACAGGGTGGGGAGGTGAATGCTATGGGGAGGGGGAGACGTTCGGGTTGGCCGAGATCAGGTAGGTCAGCTTCGCGGTCGCCACTGAGCCCGACATACCGCTTGGGTAGGGGATCTGGACCTTGAACGTGGCGTTCGTGGTCGAGCTGCTCAGGTCGGCAGCCGGCAGCGCGATGCTCTGGAGCTGGGCCAGCTTGTCGGCCGGCCCGGACACGATGACTGTCAGCGGGTCGATCACGATCCCGGTCACGCGGTAGCCTGCCGCAGGCGGGTGCACCGGCGGGGAGTCGACCAGGGCCACCGACCTGCTCGTGGTGCCGGTCCGGGCCTCGACGTGGAGGGTGACGTCCAAGATGTCGAGGCTGGAGGTGGGCACGTTCTGCAAGAACCGGCTCGGATCAAGGGTGGTGTTGCCCTGCTGGAGGACGACCGGCTGGGTCAGCACGTCGTAGCTGCTGTTGTCGATGGGATTGGGGAAAACGGAGATCGCCTTTATGTTCACCTCCCAGCTCGCCGGGCCGCTGAAGTGCACCACGCACGGGGTCCCCGGGCACAAGGCCTCGTCTTTGGTCACCTCCCAGCCCGCGGCGGCGTGGTCCACCACCTGCACCGTGAGGGTCGCGACGCTCAAACGGTCGATGTTGACCGCGAAGGGGGGCGGATTCTGAACCGTGACGCCGCCGACCAGCGACCGCACGACGACGTTGAGCCGGACGTCCGGCCCGGGATTCGCCTTATTCGCGTCGACCACGGCCACGAGGCCGTCCGCAGTGATCTGCCCTATCACGTCGGCCAGGCCGTTCACTGTGACCGTGGTCTTGGTCGGGGGGTTGATCAGGACAAGGTCGGGGCCCACCGCGTAGTGAACAGGGATCGTGACGGTCTTGGTGGTGGGCGGGTTCTGCGAGAAGGCGACCGCGCCAAGCATGAGCACGGCGAGACCGACGGCAAGCAGCTTCAACCGCCAGTCGTCGGTGATCAGGTTCACCTGCGGAACCTCAGGAAGCCGTTGCCATTCGACTGCGACGGAACCTTCAGACTGACGCGGCGGCGGAGGCCGTCAGCGTCCAGGTCGCGCGTGATCTTTCCCTCTTCTATCACCGATATGTTTCCTGTCTCCTCCGAGACTACGAGGACCAGGGCGTCGGATGCCAGCGAGAGGCCCAGCGCGGCACGGTGGCGCGTCCCGAGCCTTTCGCGGACGACGCCCTCCTCGGGAAGCGGCAGCAGGCACCCCGCGGCGACGATCTTGTTGCCGCGGACGATGACCGCGCCGTCGTGCAGCGGCGAGTTGGGATAGAAGATCGACTGCAGCATCTCGGCGGAGATTTCACCGTTGATGCGGACGCCGGTCGCCGCGTAATCCTCCAGCCCCACCTCACGCTCGAACGCGATCAGCGCGCCGGTCTTCTTGCTGCTCAGGCGCTCGGTGGCACGGATCGCCTCCGAGATCGCCTGGCTGTACAGCCGTGTGTTGTAGCCGGACAGCGGGCGGCCGATATGCCCGATCCGTCCCAGCTGGTCCAACACCCGGCGCAGCTCCGGCTGGAACATGACGATGATCGCGATGATGATGAAGAAGGTGGCGTTCTTGAAGAGCCACGACAGAAGGATCAGGTTGAGCTGCGTGGCGATGACTCCAATTACCGCTAGCAGGATCAACCCCACGACGATCTGCATGCCCTGGGTGCCTCGGAGAAGCCGCAGCAGGAGATAGAGCACCACCGCGACGACCGCGACGTCGAGCACCTCGACGATGCTCAGGTGCCGGACGACCTCGCTCAGCTGCGTGAAGAACTGGATCATCCTTCGGTTCCGAAGAGCTCCGCCATCACCGCCATCTGCGCGTACAGCCTGTTCTCCGCCTGGTCGAACACGACCGAGCGAGGGCCGTCGATGACCTCGTCGGTCACCTCTTGACCCCGATGCGCCGGCAGGCAGTGCATGAACACCGCGCCGGGCGCGGCCTCCATCGTGGCTTCATTCACCTGGTACTCCGCAAAGACTTTGCGCCGCTCGTCCTTCTCGCTCTCGTGTCCCATCGATGCCCACACGTCTGTATAGATCGCCGTCGCGCCGTCGATCGCCGCGAGGTCGCTCGTGAGCGTGACGCGCAACGGTCCGGCACTGATGCTACGCGCGCGTTCGAGCACGTCTGCCTTCGGCTGGTAGCCGGCCGGGGATACGACCGTGAGCGCGAAACCAGCCAGTGCTGAAGCCTCGATCAGCGATGTGGCCACGTTGTTGCCGTCGCCGACGAAGACGACGTGCTGTCCGGTCAGACCGCCGCGCGCCTCTTCGAGAGTGACGAGGTCCGCCAGCACCTGGCATGGGTGCGACCGGTCGGTGAGTCCGTTGATCACTGGCTTCGCGGACGCGGCGGCGAGCTCGAGCATGTCCCCGTGGCTGCGGAGGCGGGCCACGACGCCGTCAACGTAACGGTCGAGCACGCGGGCGGCGTCCGAGACCGTCTCCCTGACACCGAGCTGGACGTCCTGCTCGGACAGCGTGGTTGTGGTCCCGCCGAGCCTGGCGATGCCCACCTCGAAGGAGACCCTGGTGCGGTGGGAAGGCTTCTGGAAGAGCATCGCGATGTGCCTGCGTTCGAGCGGCCTCTGGGACCAGCGGCCCGCCTTGATGGCGTGCGCGAGCTCGATCAGGTGCCGCAGCTGCTCGGGATCGAGGTCCGCGATGTCGATGAAATCGCGGCCCTGCAGAGCTTTTCGCCCCACGAACTCAGAGGCTACGCCGTGAGTTCTCGGGGACCCCTTCTTTTTCACAGAAGCGATCATGATCGACTGGGCTAGAGCCGGGGTTCGATCAGCTCACCGGCAACGACCGGGGAAACGGCCAGGTCGCGTACGGAGTCGAACTCCGGGAGGCGGACCCGCAGCCTGGAGTCGTCGCGCAGGCGGATCATGAGGTCCCGGCAGGCGGGCGGGTCGAGGCCGAACTGCGCCGGTTTGAAGCCGACTGGCGGTTCGTTCTTGAAGTTGATCGTCAGGCGGTCTGTGAGCCGCACGCGGGGCCAGGAACCGGGCCGAGCTAGGGTGACCGTCTCCATGTCCGACCACACCGCTCTCATCTCGTGCCTGCCCTGGATGACGACCAACCGGTCGCGGAAGAACCCGAGCTTGCCCGGCGGCCATGTCGCTAACTTCCAGGCGACCCAGGCCGCGAGCGCGACGGCCCCGAGCGAGCCGGCGGCCAGGGGAAGTCCGGCCGGCCAGTCGCGCGCATCGATGGCGACCACCGCGAGGACCCCAAAGGCCAGCGCACAGGCGAGCCCCGCCGCTCCGAGCGTCACGATCGACCGGCGCGATCTCACGTAGATCAAGCGCGCCCCACCAGCGAGTAGTGTATTCCCCGTCATGGACGTGATCGCTGAACGCGCTGACATCGACAGGGCGGTCTCGGGAAAAACGGTCTGCACCGTGTTCGCAGAGGCAGTCGCGAAGTGGGGCGACCGGCCGGCTCTGCACTGGAAAGAGGATGGGGAATGGCGGTCCCTGACCTGGAAGGGCTACCGCGACGAGGTCGCCGCCGTCACGCTGGCGCTGCGATCTCTTGGCTTCGGGCCCGGGCAGTTCGGCCTGATCATGGCGCGCAATGTGCCGGAGCACGTGATTGCCGACCTGGGCATCGTCCACGCGGGCGGGGCGGCCATCAGCGTCTACAACACACTGGCACCGGAGCAGATCGAGTTCATCGCCAACCATTCCGAGGCGACGGTGGCCTTCGTGGAGGACGAAGGGTTTCTCGCCAAGTTCCTCGCCATTCGCGCCTCCACGCCGCACCTGAAGCACCTGGTGCTGGTTCGAGGCTCGGCGCCCGAAGGCGTTCTGTCGTGGGACTCGTTGATGGCCAAAGGGCGGGAGATGTACGCGGCATCACCGGCCGACTTCCAGGCCTCGTGGAAGGCCGTGGGCCCCGAGGATCCGCTCAGCTTGATCTATACGTCAGGTACCACGGGCCCGCCGAAAGGCGTGATGTACTCGCACAACAACGTCACCTGGACGCTCGAATCCCAGACGCGGTCCTACCGTGAGCACGGGCGGCCGGTCGGGGGCGACACCCTGGTCAGCTACCTGCCGCTCGCGCACGTGTCCGAACGGTTCACATCGCAGTGGCACGGTATTTTCAACGGACACGACGTCTGGTTTTGCCCGGACCCCAATCTGCTGCTGCCCTGCCTCCTGGAGGCGAAACCGACTCTGTTCGTCGGCGTGCCAAGGGTGTGGGAGAAGCTGATGTCCGGGATCCAGGCAGGCCTCGCCGCCGAGCCCGACGAGACGAAGCGGCAGATGGCTCAAGGAGCTCTGTCAGCGGCGATCTCGGCCTACCGGATGCGACGCGACGGCAAGCCCGTGCCCGAGGAGCTGGCCGCCGGGGTTGAGAAGGCGCAGCCGCTGTTCATGCTCTTGCGATCGAAGATCGGCCTGGAGCGGTGCACGTACGCGGTGACCACGTCGGCCCCGTGCCGGCCCGAGGTGCACGAGTTCTGGGCTGCGATCGGGATGCCCCTCTACGAGGTCTGGGGGATGAGTGAGCTGACAGGGCCGGCGACTCAAGTCCCACCCGACGACCACCATGCACCCTCGATCGGCAAGCCGATCGCCGGCGTCGAGGTGCGCCTCGGGGAAGACGGAGAGCTGCTGGTTCGCGGCGGCAACGTCATGGTCGGCTACTACCGGGACCCCGAGAAGACGGCGGAGATGGTCGACTCACAAGGCTGGGCGCACAGCGGCGACATCGCCGTGCTCGACCCGGACGGCCATTACCGCATCGTCGACCGCAAGAAAGAGCTGATCATCACCTCGGCGGGCAAGAACATCTCGCCGTCCAACCTCGAGGCGCTGGCCAAGTCGAGCCCGATCATCGGGCAGGCGGTGGCGATCGGCGACGGGCGGAAGTTCATCTCGGTGCTGGTGGTGCTGGATCCGCAGGTGGCGCCGTTGTGGGCCAAAGCGCACGGCATTCCTGCGGTCGCGATGACCGATCTGGCGGACCATCCACTTGTGGTCGAGGAGGTTCGGCGCGCGCTCATGGTCGCCAACACCCACCTGGCGCGCGTGGAGCAGTTCAAGCGGTTCACCATCCTGTCGGGCGAGTGGACGCCGGAGTCGGAGGAGCTGACGCCGACATTGAAGCTGAAGCGTCGCGTGATCCACACCAAGTACCAGCGGCAGATCGACGCGATGTACGCAGAGCCGCCGGGCGGCCACTCTGTGGATGCGGTGCGGGAGGCGGCCGGGGCGGCAGCGGATTAGGCTTTCGCCCGCGCCGCGGGCTTGAAACCCATCACGGCCTCGGTGAAGAGGCGCGTCGCCAGGCGGCTCTTGGGCTCGCCTGTGCGAGAGGCGAGCTTCGTGAGCTGATCCACGACGCGCGGCTCGACGTTGAGCCTGTAGAGCTGCTTGACGACCGGTGTGGGTTTCTTCACGGCAGATCCTCCTGAGATTTGTTTGGCTTGCTCAGGATTTTCAGGTGAGGCGGGGTAGTTTCCTACCCCGCCTGTTAAGACGCCGAGATCAGCTCACCAGGAAGGTCGAGCAGTACTGTGGAAAGCCTCCCAGCGGGCTCGTGCAGCTCTTCCGCTGCTGGAACTGCTGGGCCTGTCCGAAGTCTTTCGTGGTCCCGGGATAGTCGCCCCCGTACGTGAAGGCCTTGTCATGGCTGTTGAACGGATACCAGGGATAGGTGCAGAACGGTGTGCCGTAGTTGGCGGCGCCGCAGTACTGGTTGGTGCCGGGTGCGATGAGGCATCGGCGGACGGATCGGTATCGAGTGTCTTTGCTCTCGCTTGGACAGGCGGTCGAATCGATGCTGGCCTGACGTGCCCCCAAAACCGCGTGCGCTCGCTCCCGCGGGTTTTCGCCTGGTCCAAAGCCGCGAGCGCCTGCTCCGGCCGGTTTTCTAGGCCAGCTTCGCGCTCAGGCGGTCGATGTTGTCTGACGGCACGCCCGCGGTTTCGAGGTACGACTCCACCCCGCCCCATGTGTGCTCCACGTGTTCGAGCGTGCGCAGCATCCATTCCGGTGGGCAGCGCAGCTCGTTCCGCATCTGCGCGAGCCGGTCCGGTGCCGCCTTCGCCAGCCACTCCGTGTAGCGAGTCACGAGCTGGGAGTCGGTCTCGGCGTAGTCGGCTCCAATCGCTTCGGACGCGACGCCGGCGAGCGACAGCATCATCGCCGCCACCAGGCCCGTCCGGTCCTTGCCGGCGAAGCAATGAAACAAGACCGGGCCGTCGGCTTTGGCGATCGCATTGAAAATCGTCCCGAGCGCGACTTGGCGCCGGTCGATCATCAACCTGTAGCGATCGGGCATGGTCGCCGCTTCGTTGAGGACGGGAGCGGTCGCGTCGTCGACCAGCGCCAGGTGAAGGTAGACGGGGAGGTTGCTTTCGGCCTCTCTCCGCGGTGGCGAGATGGGACCGGTGCTCTGGAAATCGGAGAAAGGCGGGCCGGGCGCACCCTTCAACTCCGATTCGGCGCGCAGATCGATCACGGTCGTCACGCCGTAGTCGATCATGGCCTGCCGTCCCGCCGGGGTAAGGTTCGCCAAGTTGTCCGAGCGGATGAGGACACCGCTCCGCGTGATTCCTCCGCGAGCGGGAAGACCACCCAGGTCGCGCGTGTTCCGGCAGTCGGGCCAGTTGAGGCGGCGGGAGGGGATCTCTAGCGCTTGGTGTACTGGGGAGCCTTCCGCGCCCTCTTCAGTCCGTACTTCTTGCGCTCCTTCATCCGTGCGTCGCGCGTCAGGAGGCCCGCCTTCTTGAGTGCTGGACGGAAGTCGGGGTCGAACTTGATCAGCGCCCGGGCGATTCCGTGCGAGATCGCGCCCGCCTGGCCGCTCGTTCCGCCGCCGACCACCTTCACGCTGATGTCGAACTTGCGCTGGGTGTTCGTGATGCGCAGGGGGGCCAGGGCCGCCATCTCCAGGACTCTCCGCCCCAGGTAGGCGAGCGTGTCCTTGTCGTTGATCACCACCCGGCCTTCGCCAGGCTGGATGCGTACGCGTGCGACCGCGTTCTTGCGGCGCCCGGTTCCTCTGAGAAAGATGTCAGCCAATCTTGATGTCCCCCTTCGCGTCGAAGGTCATTGCCTTCGGCTTCTGGGCCTGGTGCCCATGCTCGGCACCGGCGTAGATGCGAAGGCGGGTGAGCATATCCGCTCCCAACGTGTTGTGCTGCAGCATCCCCTTGACCGCGTTCATCAGCGGGAAGGTGGGGTCGAGCTCCTGGGCCTTTGCCAGGGTGCGCCGCCGAAGGCCACCCGGGTAGCCGCTGTACCGCGTGTACTCCTTGGAACCGAGCTTGGTGCCCGTCACTTTGATCTTGGACGCGTTGATCACCACCACGTGGTCGCCGCTGTTCAGGTGCGGCGTGAAGGTCGGCTTGTGCTTGCCACGCAGGACAGCCGCCACGCCTGAGGCAAGGCGGCCGAGGATCTGATCGGTGGCATCGACCACAAACCAGTCCGACTTAAGATCCGACGCTTTCGCCGTCCACGTTTTTTGCTTGCTCATATTCCTTGTCTATCTTTCCGCCGTGCGCGTCGGCTGTTTCAAATCAGCCGATTTCGCGGCCCACGTCTTCTGCTTGCTCATTTCTTCGTTTCGGGTTCCCTAGTAAATCACTTCCATCAATGTCAGGCCCCCCGCCGGGGCCGTCTTCGCCGCAGCCTTACGCCGATCTTGCGCCGTGAGGACCTCTCCCACCCACTCTGGCGGCCGCCGGCCGCGGCCAACCTCGGCCAGCGCGCCCGCGATGCTTCTCGCCAGCCCGCGCAGGAAGCCCTCGGCGACCAGCTCCAGCTCGACGACGTCTCCTCGCCGCACGACCCGCGCGGAGCGCATCTCGCGCACCCTCGCGTCAGGCGGCTCCGAAGCCGAGCAGTAGCTGGTCCAGTCGTGCTTGCCGACGAGCGCTTTCGCCGCCACCGACATCGCGGCCGCATCAAGCGTCCCGCGAACGTGCCAGCAGCGTCCCCGCTCGAGCGCCGGCCTCGAGGGTCGGTCGAGATAGCGATATCGGTAGCGGCGCCACCGCGCGGAGTACCTGGCGTGGAACTCGTCCGGCACCTCCCCGCCCGAGAGGACCGCCACGTCGGCGGGGAGCCTGGCGTTCAGCGCCGCGACCAACCGGTGCGGCGAGATCCGCCCATCGGTTTGAAAGCTCACGACCTGGCCTTCGGCATGCGCGCCCGCGTCCGTTCGCCCGGCCGCGTACACCTTGTGCTCCTGGCCGGTGACCTCCCGAAGAGCCCGCTTCAGCTCGGCTTCGACCGTGCGGCCGTGGGCCTGCTGCTGCCAGCCGGCGAACCCGCTCCCGTCGTACTCCAGCACGACTTTGATATTCACTTTTTAAGAGCGCGGGTGAGGACAGACGTCCTCCCCCGCGGGACCCCCTTCCTCTCCGGCGCCGCGCTCGGAGACAAAAAAGGCCGCTGGGTGACGGCCGGAGTAAATCCGGCCTGGGCACCACGCGATATTCACTTACTGACTTAGTCGACCAGCTCGATGATCACCATCGGGGCGGCGTCGCCTTGGCGCGGGCCCTTGTGGATGATTCGCGTGTAGCCGCCCGGCCGCTCCGCCAGGCGGGGCAGCAGGTTCGAGAACAACCGCTCCACGACGTCCGCCTTGGAGATGTCCTGGGCCACGCGCCGGCGCGCGTTGAGGTCGTCGTCCTTCGCCGTGGTGATCAGCCGCTCGACCCATCGCCTCAGCTCCTTGGCCTTCGGCTCGGTGGTCGTGATGCGGCCGCTTTCGAGCAACGACGTGCACAGGTTGCGCATCAGCGCCTTGCGCGCGTCCGTGTCTCGATTGAAGTGGCGGCCGCTCTTTTGATGTCGCATTCAGATCTAGCCGCGCAGAACCGAGCCCATCTCTTCGGGCTTGATGAAGCCCTTCTCGACGAGCTTCTCCTTGATCTCATCGAGGGACTTGCGTCCGAAGTTGCGCAGCGCGAGCAGCTCCTCTTCTCTCTTCTGGAGCAGCTGGCCGACGGTCTGGATCTCGTTCGCCTTCAGGCAATTGAACGCCCGGACCGACAGATCCAGCTCCTCGATGGGCGTGTCCATGAGGCGGTTCTGGCTGCCCTTCTCCCCGCGCATCTCAGCCTCGTGCTTCTCGATCGAGTCGCGGAAGCGCACGAACAGGTTCAGGTGCTGAGTGAAGAGCTCGGCCGCATGGCTGACCGCTTCCTCGGGCGACATCGTTCCGTCCGTCCAGACCTCGATCAGCAGGCGGTCGTAATCGGTCGACTGCCCCACGCGGGTCTTCTCCACGGTGAAGTTCGCCTTCTCGACCGGCGAGAAGATCGCGTCGATCGGGATCACGCCGATGGGCTGGCCCTCGCGCTTGTTGCGCTCGGCCGGCACGTAGCCTTTTCCGCGCTCAACGTTGAGCTCCATCCTCAGGTGGCCCTTGGCCGCCAGCGTGCAGATGTAGAGGTCGGGGTTGACGATCTCGACGTCAGACGAGGCCTGGATGTGCGACGCGCGCACCTCGGCCGGTCCCTTGACGTCGAGAATCAGCGTCACGGGGTCTTCGGTGAAGCTCTTCAGGCAGAGCCGCTTCAGATTGAGGATGACCTCGGTCACGTCCTCCTTCACGTGCGGGATGGCCGTGAACTCGTGGGCGACACCGTCGATCTGGATCGACGTCACTGCCGCGCCCCACAACGAGGAGAGCAGCACGCGGCGAAGCGTGTTGCCCAGCGTCGTGCCGAATCCCGGGTCCAGCGGCTCGATGTCGAACTTGCCGTAGTTCGCACTCGTCTCGAGCTTCCGGACCTGCGGGGTAACTGTCATCTGCGTGTCAATTGCCAATTGGGTACTCCCTTTACCGTGAGTAGAACTCGACGATCAACTGTTCCTCGATTCCGGACTCCATCTCGTGGCGGTCGGGCCGCGCGAGGATCTTTCCGGACTTGTCGTCGGCGCTGAATGAAAGCCATGACGGCACCGGCCGTACTCGGGATGCCTCGAGCGCGACGTCGGTCACACCGTTGGCCGGCTTGACCTTCAGCACGTCACCAACCTTGAGCTGATAAGACGGCACGTTGACCGTCTTTCCGTTCACCTCAAAGTGGCGGTGCGACACGAGCTGTCGCGCTTGCTTGCGCGACGTGCCCAGGCCGAGCCGGTAGATCACGTTGTCGAGACGGAGCTCGAGGTGGCGAAGCAGGTTGACGCCGGTCACGCCCGGTTCCTTCGCCGCCGCGTTGAAGTAGTTGCGGAACTGCTTCTCGAGCAAGCCGTAGATGCGCCGTGCCTTCTGCTTGGCGCGCAGCTGCAGGCCGTAGTCCGACGTCTTGCGCTTGCGCGCCTGCCCGTGCATTCCGGGCGCGAAAGCGCGGCGCTCGATGGCGCACTTCGGCGTGTAGCACCGCTCGCC
>PLYZ01000021.1 GCA_003151935.1 Candidatus Dormiibacterota bacterium
TCGATCCAGCGCCGCCATCAGAAAATCATGGAAGAGACTCCGTCGCCGGTGGTCACCGCAGAGCTTCGCGCCGCGATGGGCGAAGCGGCGATCCGCGCCGTCAAGGCAGCCGGCTACGTCAACGCCGGGACTGTCGAGTTCATCTTCAACGACGGAGAGTTCTACTTCCTGGAGGTCAACGCGCGGCTGCAGGTCGAGCATCCGATCACAGAAGCCGTCACCGGCATCGACATCGTCAAGGAGCAGATACGCGTCGCGGCGGGCCTGGAGCTGAGCTTCGCTCAGCCGGACGTGACCTGGAGGGGCCACGCGATCGAGATGCGCATCAACGCCGAAGACCCCGTGCGCAAATTCCTGCCCAATCCCAAGCGAATCAGCCGGTGGGTCGCTCCTGCCGGTCCCGGAGTCCGCGTCGACTCGGGCTTCGGTCCCGGGTCGGAAGTACCGCCCAACTACGACTCGCTCGTCGCCAAGCTGATCGTGCACGGCGCCGACCGCGCCGAAGCGATCGCGCGGGCCGGTCGCGCACTGCGCGAGTTCGTCGTGGTGGGCCCCGCGACCACGATCAGCTACCACCGCGCGATCCTGGAGAACCCAGATTTCCGCTCCGGCAACCTGAGCACGCGTTTCATCGATGACCATCCAAACCTCGTCGAGCAGGCGCGAAAGCTGGCGAGCGACGTCTCGCCGTTCGACTACGGACCGGATCCGCGGCACGTCGCCGCGGCCGCGGCCGCGGTTGCCGCGGTGGTGAGCAAATAGCCAGGCTCGAGCACCCGAAGGGCGGGCGGCCGTTTGAGGTCGTCTCGAGCGCAACCGCCGGCCGATCCGGGCCATTTGCCCTGCGCGAGGACGTGATCCGCTTTCCGGATGGTTCAGAAGCGCGGTACACGGTACTGGCCAACCCGGATTCGGCTTTTGTCGTGCCGTACTTCGACAATGGCGACACGGTCCTGGTCCGCCAGTGGCGGCATGCCTGGGACGAATCGTCCTGGGAGGTGCCCGCCGGCACTTTCAACGAGGGAGAGGACCCGCTCGAATGCGCGCGGCGGGAGCTGGCGGAGGAGACGGGGTTGATCGCGTCCAGCTACAAGTCGCTGGGCGTCGTGCATGGCGCGGCGTTCCTGACCGGACGCGCGCATATGTTCCTGGCCCAATCGATCACCGAGGCGGAGCGCAACCCGGAGACCTACGAGCAGGACATGGAGGTGCTGCGCCTGCCCTTCGCCGAAGCTTTCGAAGCGGCATTGAGCGGCCAGATCGCGCACTCTGGCTCGGTCACCGCCCTGAGCCGAACAGCTCGAGCCCTGAAGCTGGTCTAGCTGCTGGGCGTCGAGCTTGGGCTCGGCGACACCGGCACCGGCGAAACCGTCACAGCCCCGCTCTTGTGGTCCGTCTTGTTCTTGGCGACCGGCCCGACCAGCTCGAGGTCGTACTCCGCGGCAATGTTGTGGCCGAGCACGTCGCGCAGGGTGGTGAGGACCACCAGCCTGTACTGAGCCTGTGGCTTCAGGTCGAGGCCGGTGATCGACACCGTGCGGTTCGCGTAGGTCGTGGTGGCATCGACCTGCTTGCCCTTGTCGTCCATCACCACCACGGCGCCGGCCACCGTGCCGGGGTCGAGGTCGCTGTCGAACGTGACCTGGATGCTGTCTGTCGCCACGACAACCCCGACCACCTCGGCGCCCTTGCCAAGGTTGCGGTGCACTCCGGCCGTCGCCTGGTCGATGACGAGCTGCCGGGTCGTCGCATCTCGGATGACGGTGAGCGTCTCCTCGAAGTCGGCGACGTCGAGCTTTCCATGCGTCAGCACGACGCGGACCACGAACGTGGCGGCGTCCGGCTGAGTGCCGGTGACCGCCGCGGTGAGGATGTAGGAGCGCGAGAAGAAGGGATCGCCGTTGATGACGAGGTTGAGCCCGCCGCTCGCGTACGCCTGCTTGCCATTGCTGTCGAGGAAGGTGGCGGCCAGGTCAGGCAGGTTCTTCTGGCGCGCTTGCATGAATGAATTGACCACGGCGGTCGCCTGGTCCAGCAATGACGGCAGCGGCGGCAGGCCCGGCGCTGAGGCGGTCCAGACGGCGCCTCCACGGAAAAACACAAACGCGGCGCCGTTGGGTGCCCACACGGGCAGGCGATACGTCCCGTTGGCCAGCTTCGTCAACGCGGAGCCGTCGGGTCGAACCTGGTAGAGGTCGGTCTCGCTCCCCAGCAGGATCGCGTCCTGGCTCGACCAGCTCGCTTCCGCGCCTGGCACCGTGCCCACGCTGTTGCCCTGGGTGTCCGCGATTGCGATGGTCCCGCCGTCGCCCGCGTACATCAGCTGGGTGCCGTCCGGCGACCAGCCGTAGAAGACCGCGTTAGCCTTGCCGAGCTGGGCGCTCTTGCCAGAACTCAGGTCGAGCAGGAAGAGGTTCTGGTCCTGACTGTATGCAGTATGGGTGCCGTCAGGCGCGATCGAGAGGATGCTGACGACCCCGCCTGTCGGAAGCGGCGCGAGCTTCGCCGGTCCGCTGGGGCCCTGCGTGTAGACGCCGTCCGCCGCCGCCCACACGACCTTGTCCTTCGCCCACCCGACCAGGGTCGGAGCGGGCGTCACCGCGAGCTCGGCGGTCGTTCCCGCTGCAAACGTCAGAACCTCGATCTTGCCGCCGCGGATGTAGGCCAACCGGTCTCCGGCTGGAGCGATCGCCGGAGAGGAGACGCCGTCAGGGGCGACCGTGCTCACGTCCCCGCCCTTGGCAGTGACCGCCGTGAGCGCGCCCTTGGAGTCGACGAAGTAGACGGTCGACGAATCGGCGGACCACTGAACGTTGGAGGTCGTGAGGTTCCCGCCCAGCGGCGCCAGCTGATGCTCACCCGTGAGCAGTGACGACGGGGTGGCCGGCGCGCGCGGTGTTGGCGAGGGAGAAGGAGGGGGGGGTGCCGGCGGCTGTGTTACGAACGTGATGGTCTGCGCGGTGGTCAATGGCTGCTTGGCCGCCGTCAACGCGCCCGGCCCGATCGTCACCTGGTACTGCGTGTTGGGGGCCAGGTTGCCGCTGATGGGCAGGACGGCGAGCGTGTTGGTCTGCCACGAGTAGGTCACAGTGGTCGCGGGTGTGATCTGGACCGCCGCCTGGGTGGATGGGTGATCCATCGGCTGGTTGAACGAAACCAGGATCGGCTGCCCCAGAGCGACGGCTTTGCTGCCGTCCATCGGGCTGTTGATGATGACCTGGTTGAACCCGCTCGGCGGCTGCATGGCGTAGAAGATGACGAGGCCGGCGATGAGCACCAGCCCGGCGGTCGCACCCACCCACGCCAGGCCAGGAGGCGCGAACACGCGCCGCCACAACGACGGCCGGCCCTCGCCCATCTCCCACGCCTGCTGCATGAGCTGGCGCCGGAGACCGGATCGGAAGGCTTCGTCGAGAGGCGGCTCCGGGCGCCGCGCTGAGCTCAGCAGGTTCCCGAGGCGCCGCAGCTCCTCGTCCTGCAGGACATCGTCGAGCTCTGGATCGTGGTGCGCGTTCATTCGACCGGCCTCAGGGTGTCGGCGTCTTCACGCAGCCGGCTCACACCACGATGGATGAGGAGCTTCACGGCACCCGGCGACTTGCCCATCGCGACCGCGATGTCCTCGATCTTCATGTCCTCCTGGAACTTGAGCACCAGCGCGGTGCGCTGTTGGTGTGGCAGCGATTCGACCAATCCCCAGATGCGGCGCAGCTCGTCTCGGTGGGCCGCCAGGTCTTCGAGCAAAGGCCCGGCTACCGACAGGTCGTGAAAGTCGTCGAGTGTCTGCGCCGGCCGGAGCGTCCTGTACCGGTCCGCGATCGCGTTGACGGCGATCTGGTACAGCCAGGCAGCGAAGGGACGCCCCGTGTCCTGGTATCGGGGCATGGCCTTCAGAGCCTTTATGAAGATCTCCGAAGTGACGTCCTCTGCCGCTGTTTGTTCCCTCACTCTTGAATACACGAACCGGTAGATCTGCTGAAAATGCCGGTCGTAGAGCGCCCCGAACTGACGGGGGTCCCGCCGGGCTCGCTCGACGAGCTCACGCTCGTCGTCACGGGACGGGTCGCTCACTGGCCGTTCAGCCTGTGCCGGTTCAAACGGGCGCCTGTGTGAGGTGGTTACGAGGCCTGGTCATAAAGGGCTTGATTATCGAGGGGCGGGCCAGGGTCGCCCCGGTCAAGGCACATTCCCACAGCATCTAGGGTCCAGGATCTTCGGGCCTACCAGATCTGCTCCAGCCTGCCGCCCGTATAATCGTCCCGTCCCCCATTGACCACTGGGAGCCGGCACTTTTCTTGATCGAGCGATACTCCCCGCCTGCGATCCGGGCCGTCTGGTCTGACCAGCACCGACTCGACCTGTGGCTCCGCATCGAGATCCTCGCATGCGAGGCCTTGGCGAGCCTTGGCCGCATCCCTGCCTCCGCGCTGCCCAAGATCCGCAAGGGCACTTTCGACCCGGACAAGATCGCCGAGGTCGAGGGGCGCGTCGGGCATGACGTGGTCGCCTTTCTCACCGTCCTGAACGAATCGATCGGGCAGCCTGAGGCGCGCTACGTGCATCTCGGGATGACAAGCCAGGACCTCAACGACACTGCGATGGCGGTGCAGCTGGTCGAGTCGGCGCGGATCATCGCCGGCGACCTCGCATCTGTGCGCGAGGCGGCGGCCGAGCTCGCCATCCGCCATCGCCGCACGCTGATGGCGGGCCGCACGCATGGTGTCGTGGCCGAGCCGACCACTTTCGGCTTCAAGGTGGCGGGCTGGGTCGCGGAGCTCGACCGGGCCCAGGAGCGCGTGCTGCGCGCGCAAGCCGAGGTCGCGGTCGGACGCGTGAGCGGTGCGGTCGGCACGCATGCCACCGTCGACCCGAAGGTCGAAGAGCACGTCTGCAAGGAGCTCGGTCTTGTTCCCGACATGGTTTCGACCCAGGTGGTGGCGCGCGACCGGCACGCAAGCTTTATGTCGGCGCTGGCGCTCGTGGCCGGGACGCTCGAGCGGATCGCGACCGAGATCCGGCACCTGCAGCGGAGCGAGGTCGGCGAGGCGTTCGAGCCCTTCGGCAGAGAGCAGAAGGGCAGCTCGGCGATGCCACACAAGCGCAACCCGGTCCTCACAGAGCGGGTGTGCGGGCTGGCGCGCGTGGTGCGAGGACAGCTGGTCACCGCGCTCGAGAACACCGCGCTCTGGCACGAGCGCGACATCAGCCATTCGTCGGCGGAACGCATCATCTTCCCGGATGCGTGCGCGGTGGTCGACTACATGTCCCAGGAGATGGCCAAGGTCCTGCGCGGCCTGGAGGTCCGGCCCGAGAGGATGCTGCGCAACCTGCACTTCGGCGGTGACGTGGTCTTCTCGCAGCGGGTGCTGCTGGCTCTGGTCGACAGCGGAATGTCACGCGAGGACGCGTACCTCATCGTTCAAAAAGCCGCGATGCGAGCCATGGACGGCGATGACGCCGGCTTCCGCAAGCTTCTCGAGCAGGACGCCGAGGTGATGTCGCGTATAGGCTCGAAGCTCGATGAGGTGTTCGATCCATGGGCCGGCCTGGAGCACACGGACCTGGCCTACGAAAGGCTGGGACTGGCGGTGAGGGCCAAATGATCGCCGGGCCCGCGGTCATGGACACCGACCTGCCGCTGAAGCTGTTCTCGCGCGGCAAGGTCCGCGACACATATGAGCTCGGGCCTGACCAGCTCCTGATGGTGGCCACCGACCGCATCTCGGCCTTCGACCACAACATGCCCAACGGCATCCCCGACCGCGGCAAGGTGCTGACCCAGCTTTCCATCTTCTGGTTCTCGCAGACCGACACCTTCCAGGAGAACCACCTCATCTCGGGCATGGTCCCCGACCTCCCCGCCGCATTGAAAGATCACCGCGACCGGCTGGCAGGCCGCTTCATGATCGTCCGCAAGGCCAAGCGCATCAACTTCGAGTGCGTGGTCCGCGGATACCTGGCCGGCAGCGCGTGGAAGGAGTACCAGGACACCCACACGCTGGCGGGCGAGGGGATGCCTCCCGGCCTCCGGCAGAGCGAGCGCCTCGCATATCCGATCTTCTCGCCGGCCACCAAGGCGGAGACCGGCCACGACGAGAACATCACCTTTGCGCAGCTCAAGAAGGAGCTCGGAGACGAGCTCGCCACCAAGCTGCGGGATGCAAGCCTCGAGCTCTACAAGTTCGCCTCGGAGCTGGCCGGGCGCCGGGGCCTGATCCTCGCCGACACGAAATTCGAGTTCGGCCTCCTGGGAGACGACCTGATCCTGATCGACGAAGCGCTCACGCCCGACAGCTCCCGGTACTGGGATTCCGCGACCTACCAGGTCGGAGTGTCGCCGGATTCATACGACAAGCAGTTCGTGCGGGACTGGCTGACGAGCGCCGGGTGGGACAAGGAGTCGGAGCCGCCGCGGTTGCCCGACGACGTCGTCGCGCAGACACGGGAGCGCTATTTGACCGCTTACCAGCGCCTGGTCGGCAAGCCGCTGTTTCCACCGAAGCCGAGATACGAAAGATGATCTGGCGATCCCGGCCGGAGGCCCTCGACGGATCTTCGGAGCCCATGCGGCCCATCTGCGTTGTTGCGGCCTCCGCTCCTCGCTTACGAATCGACGGATGCGCTCGCTCCGGTGCTCGGCCGCGCCTAGCATCTGGACCACCTGGGCCCCGAATCTCTCGTCGAGGTCTCCTGCCGTGATCGCGAAGATAGTGGTGACCCCAAAGCCGGTCGTCAATGACCCCCAGGGGATCACGGTCAAGCAGGGCCTCGCGACGCTGGGCTTCCGCGAGGTGTCAGACGTGCGCGTGGGCAAGTACATCGAAGTGAACCTCGAGGCGGGCAGCGAGCACGAGGCGCGCCAGCGCGTCGAGGCGATGTGCAAGCAGCTCCTGGCCAACCACGTGATCGAGGACTACAGGTTCGAGATCGAAACGGACGGTCGCCGTCGTTGAAGTTTGGTGTCGTGGTGTTCGCACCCCACGAAATCTTCGATTTCGCGGGGACCCCGCGCTGCCTTCGACGGCGGTGGTTGCGATGAAGTTCGGTGTTGTCGTGTTCCCTGGCACGTGGTCGGATCGCGATTGCGGTTGGGTGATCGACCAGGTCCTCGGCGCCGAGCTCCAGTATCTCTGGCACAAGGACGCGGACCTGAAGGGTTGCGACTGCATCATCCTGCCGGGAGGGTTTGCCTACGGCGACTACTTGCGTACGGGTGCGATCGCGAGGTTCGCGCCGGTGATGGAAAAGATCGGCGAGTTCGCAGATCGCGGCGGATTGGTGTGGGGAATCTGCAACGGATTCCAGGTGCTTTGCGAGGCCGGCCTGCTTCCTGGCGCGCTCATACGCAACGCATCATTGGAGTACCGCTGCCAGTGGACGAATCTCGTCGTCGAACGCACGGACCTACCGTTCACCTCGCAGTGTGCCACGCGTGAGGTGATCAGCATTCCCATCGGCCACGGCGAGGGCAGCTACTTCGCCGATCCGGCCACACTTTCGCGGCTCGAGCAGCGCGGCCAGGTGGTCTTTCGATATTGCGACGCCGGCGGCCGCGTCACCAGCAACGCCAATCCGAATGGCTCACTGCACAACATCGCCGGCATCGTCAACGCGCGTGGAAACGTGCTCGGGATGATGCCGCACCCCGAGCGATGCGCCGAGGCCGAGCTCGGGGGTACCGATGGGCTGAAGCTCTTCCGTTCGGTCGCGGAAAACGCGATGAAGGTTCTGGCTTCTTGAGTCTCAACACACAGCGACGCCTCCGGGAGGTGGCGCTCACTCCCGATGAGTATCTGGCCATCGTCGAAGAGCTGAAGCGGCCGCCGAACGAGGTCGAGCTCGGCATGCTCGGCGTCCTCTGGTCTGAGCACTGCTCGTACAAGAGCTCGAAGGCGCTGCTGCGGCGGCTGCCGTCGACCGGCGCCGCAGTGATCCAGGGGCCCGGCGAGAACGCCGGCGCCGTGAACATCGGCGAGGGCTGGGCCGCGGTGTTCAAGATCGAATCTCACAACCATCCATCTGCGATCGAGCCCTACCAGGGGGCCGCGACCGGCGTCGGCGGCATCATCCGGGACATCATCGCCATGGGTGCGCGGCCAATCGCCCTGCTCGACTCGCTGCGCTTCGGACCGCAGCCCGCCTCGAGCCACCACGTGGAAGGGGTGGTCGCCGGCATTGGCGGTTACGGCAACTGCATCGGCATCCCGACAGTCGGTGGCGAGGTCTATTTCGAGGAGTGCTACACCAACAACCCGCTCGTCAACGCAATGTGCGTCGGCCTTGTTCGCGTCGACCGCCTGATGCGGGCGCGGGCCGAGGGCACGGGCAACAGCCTCATGCTCGTCGGCGCGGAGACAGGTCGTGACGGCATCCATGGTGCGTCGTTCGCGTCCCTGGAGCTTGACGAGACCAGCTCCGAGCGACGACCCGCGGTGCAGGTCGGCAATCCGTTTCTCGAGAAATGCCTGCTCGAGGCGTGCATGGATCTCGCCCACACCGACGCGGTGGTCGCGATCCAGGATCTCGGCGCGGCCGGCCTCACGTCCTCGGTCGCCGAGTGTGCGGGCCGGGTGAACGGCGCCGGCGCTCATATCGACGTCGGGCGGGTGCCGCGGCGCGAGCGAGGCATGACGCCCTACCACGTGATGCTCTCCGAATCCCAGGAGCGGATGCTCGTCGTGGTGCAGCGCGGCCGCGAAGCCGAGGTCGAGGCCATCTTCCAGGCCTGGGACCTGACCTCGGCCGTCATCGGCCACGTCACCGACGACGGCCACCTGACCGTCGTCGACGGGGCGGAGAAGGTGGCCCGGCTCCCAATCAGCCTGCTCACCGATGGAGCTCCGCCGCGGCGGCTGATCGGTGTCGCGGCCGAGCAGCCACCGGGCCTCGACTTGGATGCCCTTCCGCCGCTGGTCGACGCCGGCGCGACGCTGCTGCGCCTGCTCGCGAGCCCCAACCTGAGCAGCCGCCGCGGCATCTTCAGGCGCTATGACCACATGGTCGGCGACGCGACGGTGATCCCTCCGGGTGGGGACGCCGCGATGCTGCGGGTCAAGGGCACGCGCCTCGGGCTGGCCGTCACCACCGACTGCAACTCGCGCTACTGCCACCTGGACCCACACGTCGGAGCGCAGCTGGCGGTTGCCGAGGCCGCGCGCAACCTCGTCGCAACCGGCGCGCACCCGCTCGCCGTCACCGACTGCCTCAACTTCGCGAACCCGGACCGGCCAGAGGTGTACTGGGAGATGGAGGAGACGATCGCCGGCCTCGCGCACGCGTGCCGCGCCCTGGACTTGCCCATCGTCAGCGGAAACGTCAGTTTGTACAACGAAAGCTTCCCCGCTCGCGGGGAAGGTGGCCCGCCGCAGAGCGGCCGGCCGGATGGGGCGGTCTCATCTGCAATCTATCCGACTCCCGTCGTCGGCATGATCGGGCTCATCGACGACTACGCGAAGCGGCTCCGCGCCGGCCTCCGCGCCGAAGGAGACTTCGTGCTGCTGATCGGATCGAGCCACAACGACCTCGGCGGCTCCGAGTACCTGAAGGTCGAGCATGGCCTGGTTGCGGGGCGGCCCCCTGCCCTCGACCTCGCGCGAGAGCGTGCGGTCGATCGCCTGGTGCTCGCTGCCGCGGACAACGGGCTGCTGCACTCGGCCCACGACTGCGCCGAGGGAGGCATGCTCGTGGCGCTCGCCGAATGCTGCCTGCTCGGAGGCATCGGCGTGCGCTGCCCGGCGATCCGCCCAGAAGCCCCGCTGCGAATGGAGGCGGCGTTCTTTGGCGAATCGCCCAGCCGGTTCATCGTCAGCGTTTCATCGCGCGCGATGCCGGAGCTCCAATCGCTCGCGCGGCGCCATCACGTCGAGATCTCGCTCCTCGGCCTCGCGGGCGGCGACTCGATCGAGTTCGAGGGCCAGTTCCGGCTCCCGCTCGCCGAGATCCGTCAAGCTTGGGAAGGAGCCTTGACCTAAAAAGGTGCGACCAGAGATGCCGGCCGGATCTTCGGCGCCCATGCGGCGCATCTGCGTTGTCACGACCTCCGCTGCTCCCTCACGCATCCACGGATGCGCTCGTTCCGCTGCTCGGCCGCTCCGAGCAGCTGCACCACCCGGACACCGAATCTCTCGGCCGTCCCTCCGGCCGCACCTCTAATGTGCGGAGTTTTCGGGATCTGCGCCACTCGTGGGGTGGACGTCGCAAACCTCACCTATTTCGGGCTTTTCTCGCTGCAGCATCGCGGCCAGGAGTCCGCGGGCATCGCCGTCTCGGACGGCACGAACGTGCGCGTGCATCGCGCCATGGGCCTTGTGGCGCAGGTGTTCTCGGCCGAGCAGATCAAGGAGATGGGCGAAGGCTCGATCCTCGCGCTCGGCCACACCCGTTACTCGACCACCGGTTCCAGCCGGGCGGAAAACGCCCATCCGCTGCCCTTCCATCACCCGACGCTCGGTCCTGGCGCGATCGCCCACAACGGCAACCTCCTCAACGCCGAAGCATTGCGCGGGCAGCTCGAGGAAGAGGGTGCGACCTTCGAAACCGCGCTGGACACGGAGGTGATGGCCCGGCTGATCGAGCACACGCATGGCCGCACCTGGGAAGACGTGATCCGACGGACTTTCGCGCGGGTGGTGGGCGCTTACTCGTGCGGCATCATCACGCCCACGCAGCTCATCGCGCTGCGCGATCCGTTCGGATTCCGTCCGCTCTGCATCGGGTTCATCCCGCTGCCGGGGCAGCCGGCACACGTCATCGCCTCCGAGACGTGCGCGCTCGACACGGTGCATGCGAACTTCGTGCGCGAGGTCCAGCCCGGTGAGATGGTGATCATGGACGAGCACGGCGTCAAGAGCGTCACCTTCCAGAACTCCAACAAGCACGCGATGTGCGTGTTCGAGTTCATCTACTTCGCGCGGCCGGACTCCATTCTCATGAACTGCGAGCTCGAGGACGCACGCATCCGGATGGGACATGAGCTGGCCAAGGAATCGCCGGTCGAGGCGGACATGGTGGTCGCGTTCCCTGACTCGGGCACGCCCGCGGCGATCGGCTACGCGGAGGCGTCGGGCATCCCGTTTCGCGAGGCGATGATGAAGAGCCGCTACATCAACCGCACGTTCATCCAGCCAGACCAGTCGCTGCGCGAAGCCGGTGTGATGCTCAAGCTCAATCCACTGCCGCGGTCGATCAAGGGCAAGCGCATCATCGCCGTCGACGACTCGATCGTCCGCGGCACGACCTCGCGGCGGATCATCGAACGGCTGAGGGCGGCCGGCGCTCGCGAGATCCACATGCGCATCTCCAGCCCGCCCATGCGCTTCCCCTGCTTCATGGGAGTCGACATCGGCTCGACCAAGGAGCTGATCGCATCGGGACGCACTGTGGAGCAGGTGCGCGAGTGGATCGGCGCCGACAGCCTGCAGTACCTTTCGGTCGAAGGCCTGATGCGCGCGATCGGCCGCGGCACCTCGCAGCAGTTCTGCCGCGCCTGCTTCGACGGCTCGTATCCGGTGCCCGTGCCTCAGCAGCTCGAGATGGACAAGATGCAGTTCGAGCTTCCGATGAAGTCGGATCACGTTCCCGGACCACCTTCGCCCCAATTGGTCAGGTAGAGATGCGGCCAGAGATGCCAGCCGGATCTCTGACGGGCGCGGAAGGCCTGTCGTACGCCGCGGCGGGCGTCGACATCGAGGCTTACGAGCGTGTGCTGGAGAAGGTCAAACCCCTGATCGCCGCCACGCACGGCAAGGATGTGGCGGTCGGTGTCGGGCCGTTCGCAGGGCTTTACGCGCTTCCGGGCGGCGGCCACCTCGCGGCGAGCGCCGACGGGGTCGGGACCAAGATCAAGATCGCCATCGCGGCGGGATCCCATCGAGGCATCGGGGTCGACATCGTCAACCACTGCGTCAACGACATCGCCACCGCGGGCGCGCGGCCCCTGTTCTTCCTCGACTACTTCGCCACCGGCCGGCTCGACCCGGAGGTCTTCACCCAGCTGATCGAAGGCATGACCGCGGCTTGCCGCGAAGCAGGGTGCGCGCTGCTTGGAGGCGAGACGGCAGAGATGCCGGGCGTTTACGCGCTCGGGGACTATGACCTCGCCGGTTTCATCATCGGCCTGGTCGAGGCGGGTCGGAATCCAGACCACGCGCGAATCAAAGCCGGTGACGTGCTGATCGGCCTGCCTTCGAGCGGCCTGCACACGAACGGCTACTCGCTGGTGCGGAAGGTTTTCGAGGACGTTCCCCTGAGCCGCGTGTTTCCGGAGCTCGGCCGCCCTCTAGGTGACGTGCTGCTCGAACCTCACACCTCTTATCTCGACGAGCTCGGGCGATTGCGGTGGAAGGGCGCCGCACATATCACCGGCGGGGGAATCCTCGGCAACCTTCCTCGCTGCCTCCCCGACCGCCTGGGCGCGCGCCTCGACCGCAAGGCCTGGACGGCGCCACCGATCTTCGAGCTGATCCGCACGCGTGGACGCGTCGCGGACGACGAGAT
The DNA here is from genome assembly GCA_003151935.1 of Candidatus Dormiibacterota bacterium. Classification (GTDB taxonomy): domain Bacteria; phylum Chloroflexota; class Dormibacteria; order Dormibacterales; family Dormibacteraceae; genus Palsa-870. The sequence goes on from PLYZ01000021.1 coordinate 12,496, forward strand.
GTACGGCACGTTCAACATGGGGCTTGGGATGATCGTGGTGGTCGATCCGTCCGAGGTGCCTGCGGGGGCGGCTGTGGTCGGCGAGGTCGTCCGCCACTCCGGCCCCGATCGAGTGGTCATCAGCTGACCCTTAGGATCGGCGTCTGCGTTTCGGGTCGAGGGTCGAACCTACGCAACCTGGTGGCACACGGCCTCAACGTTGTGGCGGTGGCGACCAACCGGCCGTCGTGCGGGGGCGCCGCCTTCGCTCGCGAAAAGGGCATACCGCTCGGCGAGCTTTCGCAGAAAGCCTTCGCCTCCGCGGAGGAGCGCGATGCTGCGATGCGTGACTTTTTCAAGGGCCACGGCGTGGAGCTCGTCGTCGATGCGGGCTATGACCGGGTACACGCGCAGTCTTTCGTCGAAGCTTTCGGCGGCCGCATCATCAACATCCATCCTTCGCTGCTGCCGCAGTTCGGAGGAGGCATGGATGCCGTCGAGCAGGCGCTCGACAGCGGAGCCAAGGAGACTGGCGCCACGGTTCACATCGTGACGCCGGACCTCGACGCGGGGCCCATCCTGGTGCAGGAGGCCGTTCCAGTCCTCGAAGGCGATACCGTTGAAACCCTGCGGCAGCGAGTACACGAAGCCGAGTACCGGATCCTTCCCCAGGCAATCCGGCTTATGGAGGCGAGGCTTTCGCCGGGCGCGCGCAGGAAGGGGTCCTCGCGAACTCGCGGCGCAGCCTCAGAGTTCGTGGGGTAAAGCGCGCAATGAAAAGTGCCATTCTGTCGGTTAGCGACAAGACGGGTCTCGCCGCGTTTGCGCGCGGACTGCAGCGCCTCGGTTACGAGCTTTTCGCCACCGGCAGCACCCTCAAGGCGATCCAGGACGCCGCGCTCGATGCGCGCCCGGTGACCGAGTTGACCGGCTTTCCCGAGATGATGGACGGGCGCATCAAGACGCTTCATCCGGGCGTGCACGCGGGCATCCTTGCGCGGCGGGACCGGCCCGAGCACATGGAGTCGCTGCAGCGGCACGGCTTGCAAGAGATCGACCTCGTGTGCTGCAACCTGTACCCGTTTGTGGAGACTGTCACGCGACCCGAGGTGGCCTTCGACGAAGCAATCGAGCAGATCGACATCGGCGGCCCGGCGATGATTCGGGCCGCGGCCAAAAACCACGAGTCGGTGCTCGTGGTCGTGCGGCCCGAGCGCTATTCGGAGCTGCTTGGCGCCCTCAACGAGGGCACGGTCGACCCGCCGATGCGCCGGCGCCTGGCCGCGGAGGCCTTCGCGCACACGTCGGCCTACGACTCCTGGATCGCGGCGTACATGCGCAGTTCCGATCCGGATGGATTTCCGCCCGAGATCTCGTTCGCCGGCCTCCTCACCCAACCGTTGAAGTACGGCGAGAACGAGCACCAGAAGGCTGCTTTCTACCGGTTTGGACCAAACCCGGGTGGCCTCGGCGGCGCGGTGCAGCTCCAGGGCAAAGAGCTCGGGTTCAACAACATCCAGGACGCGTCGGCCGCTTACCAGCTTGTGATGGACTACGAACGGCCGGCGGCGGCGATCGTGAAGCACATGAACCCATGCGGCCTTGCGGTCGCCGTGGACATCGCCACGGCGTACAGGCTCGCGTACGAGTGTGACAAGGTCTCGGCGTTCGGCGGAATCGTGTCGGTCAATCGCCCGCTCGACCGCTCGACGGCCGAGCAGATCGTGCAGATCGTCACCCACGTCGTCATCGCGCCGGAGGTCCTCGACGAGGCAAAGGACGTGCTGGCGCGCCGCAAGACGATGATCGTCCTGGCGGCGCAACCACCGCGGACCGGCCTTTTCGACTTCGACCTGCGATCGGTCCCAGGGGGCTTCCTCGTTCAGGAGTGGGATCGGACCGGGTTCGACCGGGCGAGCTGTGTGGTCGTGACGCGGCGCGCGCCGACCGAAGCGGAGTGGGAGCAACTGGGATTCGCGTGGACCGCGGTCAAGCACGTCAAGTCCAACGCCATCGTGCTCTTCAAGGAAGGGGCCGCCGTGGGCGTTGGAGCCGGACAGATGTCGCGCGTCGAGGCGGTGCAGATCGCGGTCCGCCGGGCCGGGGATCGTGCGCATGGGTCCGTGATGGCCTCCGACGCGTTCTTTCCATTTCCCGATGGCCTGGAGGAGGGCGTTCACGCGGGTGTCACGGCTGTGATCCAGCCGGGCGGTTCTCTGAAAGATGCCGACGTCGTCGCGGCGGCGGATGCGGCCGGGATCGCGATGGTCGTGACCGGCCAGCGCCACTTCAAGCATTAAATACACCTGCAGTGGGATCTCGATTTGGGGAAGAGGACCGCAAGCTCTCCTGTGGCACCTACCTCAAGGTGCCAGAGCTGCTCGCATTGCAGCACGGGCTCAGCGACGAGCACGACGAGCTGCTCTTCATCGTCCCCACCAGGTCTACGAACTGTGGTTCAAGGTGGTGCTGTTCGAGCTCGAGGCCGCGCGCGACCGGATCGACGCGGGTGACATTTTCTTCGCCCGCCACAACCTGCGCCGCGTCCACGTTGTCGAGCGCCTGCTCATCGAGCAAATCGATGTCCTCGAGACGATCTCGCCCCAGGACTTCCTGGCCTTCCGCTCGCAGCTGGCGCCGGCCAGCGGCTTCCAGTCGGTGCAGTTTCGGGAGATCGAGTTCCTGTCCGGGCTAAAAGAGCCGAAGTACCTTGCCCGGATCGAGGCGACGCCGGACGAGGTGGCTCGCCTGCACAGGCGCCTCGAAGAGCCCTCGCTCGAAGACGCCTTCAGGCGCCTGCTCGAGCGGCGCGGTTCGCCATCTCTGATCGAGGTATTCAGAGACCGCGAACGTCAAGGCGATCTCTTCGACCTGTGCGAGGCTCTGCTCGACCACGACGAGGCGTTCGCCCATTGGCGTGCCCGGCACGTGCTGATGGTGGAGCGCCAGATCGGCGGGAAGACAGGAACCGGCGGAAGCAGCGGCGCCGAGTATCTCCGCACGACGCTGGGCAAGCGCTTCTACCCGGAGTTGTGGGACGTGCGGTCGCAGCTGTGAGAGCGCGGGTGAGGACAGATGTCCTCCCCCGCGGAACCCCCTCCTCTCCTCAGCCACGCGGGGTGGTGCTTGGAAAGGGCATATGTGACGGCCGAAGTAAATTCGGCCTAGAGCTCCACTTTGGGTTCTACTTGACTCAAAGCTGCTTTGAACAAAGAACATCAGGGGTTTCAGGGCGAGCGTCCCGAGCACCATATGAAGAAGACGCACGTGGAGCACCCTAAAGTGACGTGCGGCACGTGCCGGATGTTCGACGGCACCGCGTGGTGTCGGCACTGGAACTTCCACACCACCGCGGAGTCGCCGCCCTGCCGCTTCTACAGGCAAAAGGGGAATTAAGGCCCTGCTGGCGGCGGCTGCAGAAGCGACCATGTGCGCCCGATTGGCTGAATCCCGCCGCGCTCAGGCGGCCTCAGCTGTCTCCAGGTCGTCAGATGCGTACTCTTCTTGCCGCGAGCGAGCGACGCGCGGTGAGCGCAGCACCACTACGACGATGACCAGGCCGGCAGCGACGCAGGCCGCCGCGATCCCGAACCCCAGCTGATAGCCGGCCGTCAGGGCTCCGGCGAGGGACTGGCCTTGGGCGACCAGGGCGAGTGTGTGGTCGGTGGAGATCGTGCCCAGGGCGGCCAGGCCGAACGCTCCGCCCACCTGCATGGTGACATTCCCCACGCCCGATGCGATGCCGGCATCCGCTGCGGGAATCTCGGCCATCATGATCGTGGTCAGCGGCATGAACGACATGCCCGCTCCGATTCCGAACAGCAGGTATCCGCCGAAGATGCTGGGGAAATAGTCCGCGTTCTGGGCGGTCGTGGCCATGATCGCCAGCGCGATCGTGATCGTCGCAAGTCCTGGAATGAGCAAAGCTCGGGGCCCGAAGCTGCGCATCAACCGGGCCGAGATCCCGAGCGACAGCGTGGCTAGCGCCAGCGTCGAAGGCAGGAAGGCCAGGCCGGTGTTGAAGGCGCTGTATCCCTTGACGCGCTGCAGGTAGAGGGCCCCGAGGAAGAACGTGGTGAACATCCCGGTGGCCACGAGGGCGCGCGCAGCGCTCGCCCCGGTCAGGCTGCGAAGGCGGAGAATCCGCAGCGGCAGGATCGGGTTCTCGATCCGAGCCTCGACCACGAAGAAGGCGGTCAGAAGGGCGATCGCGGCTGCGCCAAACCCGAGCGTGTGTACCGAGGTCCAACCCATTTCGGCGGCCGTCACGATCGCGTAGATGCCGACCACCATCGCGGCGCTCACAAGAAGGGATCCCGCCACGTCCACGCCGCGGCTCAAGCCGAGGCCTTCGTGCTGCTCGATCAGCCACGAGCCAAGCAGCATCGTGCCGACGCCGATCGGCAGGTTGATGAAGAAGATCCAGTGCCAGTTGATCAGCTGCGTAAGCGTCCCCCCCGCGAGCAGGCCGAGAGAGCCACCGCCGGCGACCACGAGCATGAAGATGCTCATCGCCTGTGCCCGCTCCTGAGGCTTGGGGAAGCCCGTGACGATGAGCGCGAGGATCACTCCCCCTGAAAGCGCACCACCAAGTCCCTGCAGGAGACGCGCCGCGATCAGGGTCGTGGGATCGTAAGCCAACCCGCTCAGCGCCGAGGCGACCGTGAAGACGGCTACGCCGGCGAGGAAGAGGCGCTTCCGCCCGATCAGGTCACCGGCCCGGCCGGCGAGCAGCAGAAAGCTGCCGTACGCGATGAGGTAGGCATTGACCACCCACGTGAGGTTGGCCTGGGTGAAGTGAAGATCGCGCTGAATCGCGGGCAGGGCGACGTTCACGATCGTCGAGTCGAGCATGATCATCAGCTGCCCGAAACAGATCACCACGAGGGCGAGCCAGCGCTGCCGGTCGCCGAACGGGGTTGGTGCAGAGATATTCAAGTTCATATGGTCTCCTTGGACGAAACTGACTGCGGGACGATCACTATAACATGAGCATGATGATCCTTATTCATGGATTATCTGCAAAGTGGGAATGGTTCTCATCTAGTGGTAGGATCAGAAATGGCCAAGATGGAGAGTGGTTCCAGTTCCGACACAGGGCTGATCGCCCTGCTCATACAGATCAACAAGGCGCTCCATCGGCGGACGTCTGAGGAGCTCCTGGGCATGCGCCTGAAGCTGTTCCTCCTGCTGGGCTATGTGCGCGACCGTGGGGCCGTCTCCCAGCAGGAGCTGGAGACCGGCCTCCTGATGGACGCGAACAGCGTCGTGCTGCTCCTCAACGAGGCCGAGGCGGCCGGGTTTTCAGTCCGGCGGCGCGACCCGGCCGATCGCCGCCGTCACATGGTCGAGCTCACCGACGCCGGCCGTGCGGCGGTCGAGCGGGCCGAGAAGGCTCGCGAGGGCATCGAGGACGAGGTGCTTTCGGACCTCAGCCTCGAAGAGCGCAAGACACTGAGGAAGCTGCTGAAGCAGGTCCTACTTGGTCTTTTGCGGGTCCCCGCCGAATCGCACTCCACGGCGTAGCCCGGGACCTCAGTCGTCGATCGCCGCGTACGCCAGGGTGGCGAAGTCTGCGAACACTCCGCTCGGGGTGGCAGATGCCTGACCCGTCTGGGTCATGAGGACGTCGTGCATATGACTTAGTCGCTCGCCGGACAAACCTCTGCGGCTCGCGGGCGCTGCTCTGGTCGCGATGTCTAGTTGAGGCGCTCCACGATCATCGCCATTCCTTGGCCCCCGCCCACGCACATCGTCTCCAGTCCAAATGTCTTGTCCTTTTCGCGCAGGCCGTTGAGCAGGGTGCACAGGATGCGCGCCCCGGTCATACCAAAGGGATGACCCAGCGCGATCGCCCCGCCGTGCGGGTTGAGCTTGTCGCTGAAGGGGTCGACTCCGATGCCGCGGGCGGACGGGATGACCTGCGCGGCGAAGGCCTCGTTGATCTCGACGATGTCGATGTCGTCGATCGTCATCTTCGCCCGCTTGAGCGCCTGCTTCGATGCGTCGATCGGCCCCAGGCCCATGAACTCGGGCTCGAGCGCTGAGAGGCCGGTCGAGATCACGCGCGCGAGCGGCTTGAGCCCCAGCTCCTTGGCCTTGCGATTCGACATCACGACCACCGCGGCGGCGCCGTCGTTGAGGGGGCACGCATTGCCCGCGGTCACCGTGCCGTCCTCGCCAAACGCGGGTTTGAGCGCCGCAAGGACCTCCACCGTCGTGCCCGGGCGCGGGCCGTCGTCCTTCGTGAACATCTCTCCGTTGGGAAGCTGCACCGGGATGATCTCGCGGTCGAAGAAGCCGTTGTCGCGCGCCTTGACGGCCGCGTTCTGGCTCTTCACCGCGTAGCGGTCCTGCTCCTCACGGCTGATCTTCTCGCGGCGGGCCACGTTCTCGGCGGTCTGGCCCATCGCGATGTATATGTCGGGATATTCATCCGCATTGCCCGGCAGCAGCCGCGGGTTGTACGTGTCCGGTGCGTCGGGGTAGCCGCTTCCGTAGCGCGACACGCATTCGACGCCGACTGAGAGGAACACGTCGCCCTCGCCGGCCTCGATCGCATGTGCCGCGATGCGCGTGGTCATCAGGGAGGACGAGCAGTACCGGTTGACGGTGACGCCTGGGACGTCCAGGCGGGCCAGGATCGAGACGACCCGGCCGATGTTGTGGCCCTGCTCCCCGCCGGGTAGTCCGCAGCCGCAAATGAGGTCCTCGATGTCTGCGCGATCGAGCTCTGGAACCCTCTCGAGCACCCTGGTCACCACGTGGGCGGCCAGGTCGTCCGGCCGGACGTCGACGAGGGATCCCTTGCGCGCCCTACCGATCGGTGAACGGCCCAAAGCCACGATCACTGCATCCATGGCTTGAATTATGGTCCGCTTCGGGTCGCGGCTAGATCGAAGAGCTGCCGCCGGCCAGAGAGGTCAGCGCGCCACCTTGCTGGCGATCGCCAGGATCAAAAACACCGCAGGCAGCCATAGAGCCGCAGCCAGCTCGCGACGGCCGAGGGTCCTGTGCCGATTGGCTTCCATGATCAGCTCTCGCGGCAGGCGCTCGTTCGCGTCGAGAGGCGCAAAGATCGAATACATGCTCCGCCGCTCGAGGCTTCGCAGGTCGCGTTCCCGCGTGACATGCCTAATCACGGCTCCAGTTTGCCATCGATTACGACCGGATCAGCAGGGTTTCTCGGGTGAAGAGCCTCAGCGCGGCGAACCAGCAGATCAGGCCGGTGGCGACCAGGCTTGCGGTGGTGATTCCGAGAGCCGGCCACGCCACCGAGTTGTGGACGATCGCGTCGCGCAGCACCAGAACGGCATTCAGGATCGGGATCAGGTAGTAGGCAAGGTTGGGGTTGAAGTCCGGGATGAACAGGATGATCGAGGCCGGGAAGATTGTGATGAAGTAGAGCGGGGTGGAGAAGGCCTGGCCCTGCCGGAAGTTCTTCGCCAGCGTGCCCAGGGCCAGGGTGACAGAGCTGAAGCATCCGGCCAGGAGGATCGCGAGCCACACCATGACGGACGCCGCCAGCGGGCTCAAGCTCACATGCGTGCCCAGCAGCGGGATCTGGGTGAGGGCCAGCAGCATCGAGCCGATCGCCGCGATTGCCGAAACCAGGCTGATGACGCTCACCGCCAGGATCTTGCCGAGCAGGATCCGGCTCCGAGGCGTCGGCGTCAAAAGCAAGCTCTCGAGGGTTTTCCGCTCGCGTTCGCCGGCCGACGCGTCGAGCGCTGCGGACAGGCCGCCCGTGAGCACCATCGTGATCAGGATGTAGGGCAGGAAGAAGCTGAGGAAGGCGTTTCCAGCTGCTGTCACGGGCGAGCTCAGGGGGTGGGCCTTGATTTGCAGCGGGTTGAGCAGCCCAGGGTCGATGCCTCTCTGCTGCAGCGCGGCCGCTGCCTTGGCGGCGTTGTACTGGCCGAGCACCGTCTGCAGCCGCGTGTCCGCGATCTGCGCGCTCTGTCGCGTCGGGTCGTACCACTCGTCGATCTCCGCCGGCTGAAAGACCACGCCGAGATCCACCTGCTGTTTGGCCGCGGCGGCCGGGTCGGCCACCTGCTCCAGCGTCAGCCCGGTCGCTGTCAGCAGGATGTCAAGACCGGTCGGGATGTCGCCGCTGTAGCCGACCGTGTAGGTCTGCGTGGCCGTCTTGGTCGACACCTGGGAAATCACCACCAGAACCGTCGGAGTTGCCAGCGCGGCAAGTCCGAGAGCGATCAGCGTGCGGCGATCGCGAAAGATCTCGCGCATCTCTTTCCGGAAGACGATCGCGAGCGTTTTCATCTTTTTTCCACCAGCTCGAGAAACGCGTCTTCCAGGTCACGATGTGCACCCCTGACTTCGGCGGTCGGGCCGGTCGCCACCACGCTTCCCTCGTGGAGGATGGTGACCCGGTCGCACAACCGCTCAGCGTCGTGCAGGACGTGGGTCGAGAAGATGACGCACTTGCCGCGCCCCCGCGACTCGACCATGAAGTTGCGAATCTCCCGCGATGCGAGCACGTCCAGGTTGGACGTGGGCTCGTCGAACATGAGGACCGCGGGGTCGTGGACGATCGCCCGCGCGATCGCCACCTTTTGCCTCTGGCCGGAGGAAAGGCTCTCCGCGCGCTGGTTGGCGAAGGACGTCATGTCCAATCGATTCAGCACGGCGTCGACCCTGCCCTTCAATTCTCCGTCTGCGACACCGCTGAGCTCTGCGAAGTACGAGATGTTCTCGCGCGCCGAGAGACGCGGATACACGCCGATGTCGGCAGTGACCACGCCGACTCTTCGGCGCACCTCTTCGGGCGCGGACATGGTGTCGAAGCCCAGCACCTGCACCGAACCCGCGTCGGGCGCGAGCAGGGTGCACACGATCCGGAGCGTGGTCGTCTTGCCGGCGCCGTTCGGGCCCAGCAGGCCGAAGATCTCACCCGAGGCGGCCTCCATCGAGATGCCGCGCAGCACCTTGTTCTTGCCGAGCGTCTTCTCCAGGCGGTCGACTTTGACCGCCGCCGGGCTCACGTGGACTTCGTCGTGCGAGCCTTCTGAGGAGGTTTCTTCGCCGTCGCGGCCGTGCGCTTTGCCGCCTGGGGCCTGGCAGCCGGCGGTGGCTTGGCCGTGGGGGCTTCGGCTTCGTCCGCCGCAGGCTCGCTGACCGGCGCGTCGACGCCGGCCACACCCATCGTGCTGGAAAGGGTGCGATGGCAGGTTTCGCACGTCACGACCGTGCGCACGAAAGTACCCAGCTGGTGCTCCTCGCGGCGCAGGTTGCGCGGGCGGCCGCAGACTGAGCAGTAACCGAGCTCGGTCGTGACGTTGACGTGGCCGGGTCTCTTGTTCATGTACTGACTAAGGTAAACTTTCGCGAGCTTCGGGTTCCTTTAAGTCCGGCACTGCGATGTCGGGAAGGAGGTTTTCTTATGGCCGTCGGCAGCCGCCTCAGGCACGTGATCGAGAGCCAGCAATTCTCCCGGTCATTGCTCGAAGACCTCTTCGCCAGGTCGGACGAGATCAAGCGCGACCCCCACCGCTTCTCGGGGCGCCTCAACGGCCAGGTCATGGCCGCCCTTTTCTACGAACCTTCCACGCGAACGCGCCTCTCGTTCGAGGCAGCCATGATGCGGCTCGGCGGGCAGACGATGGGCACGGACAACGCCCGCGAGTTCTCCTCGGCGGCCAAAGGCGAAACCCTCGAAGACACGATCCGCATCGTCAGCGGCTACGCCGACGTGATCGTGGTGCGACACAACGAGGAGGGCGCGGCCAAAAGGGCTGCCGCCGTCAGCTCGGTGCCCATCATCAACGCCGGAGACGGTCCCGGCCAGCACCCCACCCAGGCCCTGCTCGACCTCTACACGATCAAGGACGAGCTGAACCGGATCGACGGCATCAGGGTCGCCATGGTCGGCGACCTGGCGAACGGCCGGACCGTCCGGTCGCTCACCTACCTGCTCAGCAAGTTCAAGGACATCCAGCTGTCGTTCGTCGCGCCGCCCCTCGTCGCCATGCGAGACGACTTGAAAGCGCACCTCGACGAACACCACGTCCCGTGGGTCGAAACGGAGGACCTCGAGTCGGTGCTGCCCGAGGTCGACGTGGTCTACATGACCCGCATCCAGAAGGAGCGGTTCGCCGACCCGGCCGCCTACGAGGCGGTGAAGGGCATCTACAGGATCGATAAGGGCTCGCTCGAGCTCATGCGCAAGTACGCGATCGTGATGCACCCGCTGCCGCGCGTCGACGAGATCGCGCCCGAGGTCGACGCCGACGCCCGCGCCGCCTACTTCCGGCAGGCGCGTAACGGGCTGCACGTCCGCATGGCGCTGTTGGACCGTCTGCTGGCATGACGGCATGAGCGTTACTCAAGGCCGCCTCAAGGCCACGGTGATGGACGCCGACCAGATCCGCCGGTCGCTCTCGCGCATCGCCCACGAGATCGTTGAGCGGAATCGCGGCACGCACGATGTCGTGCTGGTCGGCATCCCCGCGAAAGGCGATCACCTGGCGGTTCGGCTCGCGGCCAAGCTGATGGAGCTCGAAGGCGCGCCCGTCGCGGTCGGCTCGCTTGACATCAGCCAGCACCGCGACGACCGCCATCTGCGCGAGCCTGCCCATCGCGGCACCTCGCAGATGCCTGACGTCGGGGGCAAGGTGGTCGTGCTCGTCGACGACGTGATCCACCACGGCAGGACCGCGCGAGCGGCGATGGATGCGCTGATGGACTTCGGACGGCCGCAGGCCATCCAGCTGGCGGTGCTCATCGACCGCGGACATCGCGAGCTGCCGATCCGGCCGGACTACGTAGGGAAGAACGTCCCGACGTCTGACGCGGAGCGGATCGAGGTCCTGGTGGCGGAAGACGACGGTATCGATCAGGCGGTGATCGTTGCCGGCTAGAAAAGTTTTCGCGGCATTGGTGCTCGAGGACGGCCGCTCGTTTGTCGGCACAGCATTGGGTGCCGATGTAGTCGGTGAGGGAGAGGTGGTCTTCAACACCGCGATGACCGGCTACCAGGAGGTTCTCACCGACCCGTCGTACGCCGGGCAGATGGTGTGCATGACATACCCGCTGCAGGGCAACTATGGAGTGCGCGACGCGGACGCCGAGTCGTCGCGACCGTGGGCCCGCGCGCTCGTTGTGCGATGGGCGTGCCCGGCGCCGAGCCACCACTCGAGCGAAGCCTCCCTCGACGAGTACCTGACCCGATGGAAGGTGCCGGCCATCACCGAGATCGACACTCGCGCGCTGACGCGCCATCTGCGCACCCACGGAACGCTGCGGGCCGTCCTGACCCACGAGTCAACAACGCCAAACGAGGCCCGCCTGGCCGAGCTCGTGGCAGCGGCGCGCCGCGTGACGCCACTCGCGGAGCAGGACCTGGTGGCTCAAGCTTCGCGCACCTCGAAGGCGGAGTGGTTCGAGGCGCTCCCGCCAGAGCTGCGACCGGCCCAACACTCAGACGGCGCGGGGCTTTCGATCGCCGTCGTGGATTACGGCGTCAAGACGAACATCCTTCGCTCGCTTCGCGAACGCGGCTGCCGGGTCATCGTGCTGCCGCACAGCGCGAGCTGGGCGGAGGTGGAGGCCACCGGTGCAGACGGCCTGGTGCTCGCGAACGGACCGGGCGATCCAGCGGTGCTCGAAGGACCTGTGGAGCTCGCGCGCCAGGCGATCGGCCGCATTCCCGTCTTCGGTATTTGCCTTGGTCACCAGATCCTCGGCCGCGCGGCCGGCGCAACCACGTCGCGCCTCCCATTCGGCCACCACGGCGCCAACCACCCGGTCAAGGACCTCGAGACGGGTCGGGTGCACATCACCAGCCAGAACCACGAGTTCCAGGTGGACGCCGCCTCGATCCCGGACGGCGACTTCTTCGTCTCGCAGCGCAACCTCAACGACGGATCGGTCGAAGGGCTGAGCCATCGGACCCTGCCGGTCTTCAGCGTTCAGTACCACCCCGAGGGCTGCCCGGGACCCCAGGACAACCAGCACCTCTACGACCGGTTCGTGGAGATGGTCGCCCTTTGGGCGCAGCCCGCTAAACAAGTCGGTAGGCCTCTCTTGCGGGCGGTCGGCGGGGCGTCGCAGCCCTTCAAGCCGCGCAAGGTGCTGATCCTCGGCTCGGGCCCGATCGTGATCGGCCAGGCCGCCGAGTTCGACTACGCGGGAACCCAGGCCTGCAAAGCGTTGCGCGAAGAGGGCATCACGACCGTGCTCGTGAACTCCAACCCGGCCACGATCATGACCGACGAGGAGGTCGCGGACCGCGTGTACCTCGAGCCGCTGACGGTCGATGCGGTGGAGCGGATCATCGCGCGAGAGCGGCCTGACTCTCTGCTGCCGACGCTTGGCGGGCAGACCGGATTGAACCTGGCGACGGAGCTTGCTTCCGCGGGCGTCCTCGACAAATACCAGGTGCGTCTTCTCGGCGCCGGCATCGAAACCATCCGCAAGGCGGAGGACCGCCAGGCCTTCAAGGACATGCTCCAGGACATCGGCGAACCGGTGCCGGTTTCTCGCGTCTGCGAGTCGCTGGAGGATGTGCGCTCGTTCGCCAATGAGGTAGGACTGCCGCTTGTCATCCGCCCCGCCTACACGCTGGGCGGAACAGGTGGGGGCTTCGTGACCACTGAGGCCGACCTGGAGCGTGTCGCGACCGGCGGCCTGAACGCGTCTCCAATCCACCAGGTCCTCATCGAGCGCTCTCTGTGGGGATGGAAGGAGATCGAGTACGAGGTCATGCGGGACGCCGCCGACACGTGCATCACTGTTTGCAACATGGAGAACCTCGACCCCATGGGCGTGCACACGGGTGACTCGATCGTAGTCGCCCCTGCACAGACCCTGTCCGACCGCGATCACCAGATGCTCCGTTCGTCGGCGATCCGCATCATCCGCGCCCTGGGCATCGAGGGCGGTTGCAACGTGCAGTTCGCCCTGGATCCCAAGAGCTCGACCTACTACGTCATAGAGGTCAACCCCCGCGTCAGCCGGTCGTCCGCGCTGGCTTCCAAGGCGACCGGGTACCCGATCGCTCGCGTGGCGGCGAAAGTGGCGGTGGGAAGGCGCCTCGAGGAGATCCGCAACGAGGTGACGGGGCGCACGTTCGCCGCCTTCGAGCCGGCTCTCGACTACTGCGTGGTCAAGATTCCGCGCTGGCCGTTCGACAAGTTTCCCGACGGCGACCGGCGTTTGGGTCCGGAGATGAAGTCGACCGGAGAAGTGATGGGAGTC
>PLYZ01000086.1 GCA_003151935.1 Candidatus Dormiibacterota bacterium
GAACACCGGCGAGAAGCTCACCCCACAGTTAGTTTCCACGCTTGTCGAGCCGTTTCTTCGCGGCACCGAACGCATACGCACCCACCACGCAGGTGTCGGCCTTGGCCTCGCCATAGTCGAAAGCATCACCCAAGCACACGACGGAACCCTCACCCTCACCCCCCGGGCCGCTGGCGGGCTCTGCGTCACGGTGCAACTACCCGCCGCGGCACCTCACGCTGGGAGATGACGATCAGGGGAAAACGGGGGTCTCCCCGTTACCTACCTGGCCGCTCTTGGATTCGCCAGCTCTGTCTTCGTGCGCCGGGGCGGAGCCGGCGGCCTGATCTTCATCACACGATGCGCATGAACATGCGGACGCATGTGAAAGACGCGGATCTCTCCCCCAGAAAGACGTGCCAGTTCGGCCGCGTACCTCTCCGCATCGTCCGACTGGCTTGACCCGTCGACGGCCAGCAGTATCCGCTGGAGCCTGACGGCTCCGGTTCACCGCTTCTTCGCCCTGTGGTCGTCAGGAGCAAGGCCCGGTGTAGCGCAGTTTCATCATCTGGTCCCTGTAATGAGCCGCTCGCGATCGAACATCGCCGACACAAAGCGCCAGCCCAGGCCATCCGCAAGGACCAGGACCGCTGCGAAACCGAGGGCGATGCCCAGGGTTGCCGGTATCACTTTGAACGCCATGAGCGCTGTGGGCACAGCCAACGGGATGGTCGCCAAGAGGCTGAAGGCCTGAGCGCTACGGACATCGTTTGACCTCGTGGAGATTGCGATGCCAATCCAGATTGAGGCGGCGGCAAGCAGTGGCGTGAAGACCAATTGAGCGAGCAATTGCGGGCCCTGGATCAGGGCCGCCGCTATTCCATGAGCGGCGAAGATATCAACAACGAGGACGAAGACCGCGAAGACCGTATAGGAAACAGCAACGGAAGGCACAAGCGCGGCCATCGCCTTCCCCAACAGCAGCTCCTCGCGCCGAATCGGCGTGGTGAGCACCGGCTCGAGTGTGCCCTGCTGGCGCTCGCCGATGACTGCATAGGCCGCAACCATGGCCGGAGTAAGTGCCGGGATGGCGAGCATATAGAGCAGAACGGGCGCGTGGCTGATTATCTGAGCGGTCGACGAATCCACTTTGAAGATCACCACGATCGGCTGGATGAGGAAGATCAGCGGCAGGTAGGCCATGCTGACGATCACGGGTACGTTGCGGCGGTAATCGCGCAGCTCCTTGCGGAAGATTCCCCTGATGCGCCTGGCGCTCAGGTTCATTTGGGGTCCGTCTCCCCATCTTGGTCAATCAGCTTGAGGTATACGTCCTCGAGTGAATGACGCGATTCGCTGATCGACAGCACGTCGGCACCCGCTGCGACAAGGGCCCGTGTGATCGCAGGAGCCGCAGCTGCGACGTCTGATACAACGAGGATGTATGTTCCATCCTCGTCCTGGCGCCAGCTTTCGACAGCCGGAACGCCGACGAGGACATCGCCTGGGTCAGTAAGCGGTTGAACGGTCCTAATCACGAGTGCCTTGCCGAAGAGTCGATCGCGAAGCTCTTTGGGCGGACCGATTGTGCGCAGCGTCGTGTTCAGAATCGCGACTCGGTCACAGAGGCGTTCAGCCTCCTCGAGGCGATGGGTCGTGAGGAAGATGGTCACGCCGCCACGGCGGAGTGTGTCAATCAAGTCGTGGACCTCGTGAGCCGCGGCCGGGTCCAACCCTGCCGTTGGCTCGTCCAGGAACAGTACTTCGGGATCGCTCAGTAGGGCTCTCGCGAGTGCGACCCTCTGGCGCAGGCCCTTGGACAGGCTTCCACAGATGTCGCTGGCGCGGTCGACCAGGTTGACGGCCTGTAGTGCAGCACGGATGCGATCGTTGGGTTTCGGTGTTTCGTAGAGGTCCGCGAAACATTCGAGATTCTCCTTGACGCTCAGACGGAGATAGAGGCCCGGTGACTCCGGCATGATCGCGATGCGCCGCCGAATCTCCAGACCGTTCTCAGGCGTGAGCGGGATTCCGGCGACCGTTGCCAAGCCTGAGGTCGGTGCAATGAGAGTGCCGAGCGTCCGCACGGTCGTCGTCTTGCCGGCACCGTTGGGGCCGAGAAACCCGAACACCTCACCGGGGCCAACCTCAAACGAGACGTCGTCGAATGCAATCCGGTCGCCGAACCGCTTCGACAGACGCTCGACCGATAGGGCTGGAGAGGTCGTGTTGTGAGGCGGGACCGGCTGGGGCTGTGTCTGCATCAGCCGTCGGCGTCTCGTGTTACCCGGGGCTGATTCCGATTGGCGCCGGACCGAGAGGGTGCGATCTTCACGCGGAAGAGGACAGTGACGGCTGCAAGTTCGACGAGGCAGAGGAGAATCGCGATGGCCAAGTCCGGCCGCGCGTACACCGCCGATCCATGCACCAACCCGTTGAGCAAGCTAGATATGTTGAGCGCAAAGAAAAGCGCAAACACGATCCTAGCCCACCGATGCCCGCGGCCGATCGACCAGGCCATCCAAAGCCAAACGCCGACCGACAGAATGGCCCCAACATCGAGCGGTGCAAGTTGGCCGACGACGATTGCGTGCCATTCACCCTCGGTGAGACTCGGGCTGCTCGTGAGGACGTTCGATTTGAGGTCGGCAACAGTGGCCAGAATGACGATTGCGACGGCAAGCTCGAGCACTGCGCCGATGTACATCAGCTTGATCGCATTGAGTGCTGATCGGTTCGATCGCGGCACCCTTGGGCGCAGATGCATGCTCAACGCGCTGCTCATCAAGTCCAGGCACTCCATGGGTTCGGGTCGGCGCTGGCCTGCTCGCGCGCCGGCCATAAGCACCGTCAGGACCTCCGCCTCGTGCTCGCGACGGAACTTCTTTGGATAACACCTCAGCCAGCGGCGATAGCCTCGCTCTAATGCGGCGGTGTCGGTCATCTGGCCATGCCCCCCGCCACACCGAGCCGGGCGATCGCGCTCGCGGCATTGGATTGGAACCGAGCCGCTTCAGTGGCCAACTCCTTGGAGCCCTCCGGCGTGAGCCGGTAGTAACGGCGCAGGCGGTTCTCGACGATCTCCTCGCGGTCGATGCTGATTAACCCGTCGAGGCGCAGACGGTCCAAGGCCGAATACAGGGT
The DNA here is from genome assembly GCA_003151935.1 of Candidatus Dormiibacterota bacterium. Classification (GTDB taxonomy): domain Bacteria; phylum Chloroflexota; class Dormibacteria; order Dormibacterales; family Dormibacteraceae; genus Palsa-870. Next base: position 3,124 of record PLYZ01000086.1, read on the forward strand.
CCCGGCGCGCAACCGCACACGTCCGTTCGAGATCTGTGCGACATCGGACATGATCCCGTAGCCGTGCTGGCTTCCCGCAGCCAGCGCCGTGAGGATCAGGAAGGTAGCCTCCTGCATCGTCCGCTTGGCCACGTCAGCAGTATATATCGGTGAACTGTCGGTCCCCTCGACGGCCTTTCGGACGCGCGGACCATTAGGCCTACTTCAAGAGGGTGGCTTCAGGCGGCGCAGGGACGATCGAAGAAGGCGATCACGATCCGGACAGGCGGCTTGACGTCCGCGCTGTTAGCCCTTTGCCCGGGGCTGGGCGATGCGGCCGCCCGAGTTCAAGCGTGCTGTATATCCAGTCGGAGGCACGTCAAGACATTGCCTTCCACCGCCGGGGGCAGACTCTGGCCTTTGCGGTGGGCAATCGCCCGTTCGGGGTCGCCGCCTCTAATCCGCCCCTAAGTCATCGAGGTCAGCGCTGGCCGGCCGCTGCGGCGAGGAGGTTCGGGAGGTTGGTACTCGCCCTTGGAACGTGACCGTCGTCGCAAAGTCAGAGAGTCAGGACCTCTACGCCGCTCCTGGTACAAAGCACAGTGTGCTCGAACTGGGCTGAGCGCGCGAGGTCGGCGGTGACTGCCGTCCACCCGTCCGGCCATTGGTAAGCACGATGCGTTCCGGCATTGATCATCGGTTCGACTGTGAACACCATGCCGGGCTGCATGAGACGCGTCTGCGAGGGGTCATAGTGGTGGAGCACTTGCAGTCCGGTGTGAAAGAGCGGACCGATGCCATGCCCCACGAACTGACGCACCACCGAGTACCCGCCCCGGACCGCAACATCTTCGATTGCCCGTCCGATGTCGGAGAATGGCCGACCCGGTCGCACAGCCTTGACTCCGGCGTTCAGGCAAGCACGCGCAGCATCGACCAGGCGCCGCGCGATCGGGTTGACTTCCCCCACGCACACAGTTACCGAGCAATCGCCGTGAGCCCCGCCGACGAAAACACTGACGTCTAGGTTCACGATGTCACCGGAGCGCAAGGGCCGCGAGTCAGGGATGCCGTGGCAGATGACCTCGTTGACAGAGGTGCAGATCGATTTCGTATAGCCGTGGTAATTCAGAGTGCTTGGGTAGGCTCGCCGCCGCTGGCACTCTTCATAGGCTTCGGCGTCCAGAGCGTCGGTGGTGATGCCAGGTCGGACCATGCCGACCAGGTGTCTGAGGACGGCGGCAGCTTCGCCGCAGGCGTGCCGCACGGCCTCAATCTCGGCGACGCTGCGGACATCTCCAACTAGGTCGAGGCGCGGTTCGCCGCCGGTTGCATAGTCCGGTGCTCGCACGCCGGCCGGCGCCTTTCTCCGCGGCGCGGCCGGCGCCGGGCGCACAGCCCACGAGAACGGATGAGCTGCCAGCAGCTGATCGGCGCCGGGGCCGGGACGATCGAATGGACCGTGGCAGAGCGCATACCCGAAGCCGCTGCCGCACCAGCAGAGCGTCTTCCTCACACTCATATCGTGACGCGTTTTGCACCGCCGCCGTGAGCGGGCTCGGGAGACCTCGAATTACGCTTAAACGCTCGAAAACGGCCTCGGTGGACGAGACTGCCCAGATTTCGGGACCGTGAGGCCCCGTGGCTGTATATCCAGTCCGAGGCACTTCAAGACATCCCCTTCTACCTCCCGCGTCGATCACCCAAGAGATCGGCACCAGCGCCGGGCATGGCCCTTCAGCCCAACCTGACTAGCGCCAAGCCGGCGCACGCTGCCAGGAACTGGAGGGGCAGCATCGCGGCTCCCAGCACCGAGAAGGTCCCCGACTCGAATCGGACGCCAAGGTCGAGAGCGCTGCGGCGACAGATGATGCTGGCGACCGAACCTGTGACCAGCAGGTTCGGTCCCATCGCCATCGCCCAGATGGTCGCCCATGGAGTGGCGGTGACTACGGTCCGTACGGCTGCTGCGGCGGGCAGGTTGTTGGCGCCGGCGGCCAGCAGGCTCCCGAACACGAACTGCGCTAGGAATCCCCCGTGAACTGTGAGGCCGCCGGTGAGCAGGGCTCGGACGGCGGACGCGATGACTAACATCGGCAGAAGGTCGAGGATAGTTGGGAGGATGGATCTAGCGGCGGTCCGTCGCGGAGACAGTACTGGCGGGCGCTTCTTAGACTGCCGACTCAGTAGCGCCAGGCACGCCACTGTTAGGACGGTTACCAGGAGCCAGGCCGCCCAACCCTGGCGGAGGTACTCGAGCGTTGAAATCGAAGATTGATCCAACACAAGGAGGTTGGTTAGGTTGGAGGTGGGCAGCAGGAAGGAGGTCGCGTTCGCGGTGAGGGCGGTGGCGATCACAAGTCGCGACGCGTTGAGTCCCCTTCGTGTCGCGACTTGGACGGCGAGAGGAGGCGCGACGACCGCAGCGACATCAAGATTGACGATTCCGCTGATGAGTGCGGTGAAGGCGAGCATGCTCGCCGAGGCCAGGAGAGCGGGCACTCGTGGCGCCAGAACCACCCTCGCCAGTAATCGGAAGGCCCCCACCGGTTGGCGATGGCGCCGCCGACAATCACAACGGCCAACGTGAGGAACGCTGGCGCGGTCCTCTCCGCGGCGGTCAGCAGGCTGCTTCGATCAAGCGATGCGGCGAGGGCGACCAGCACACCTCCGACACTCCAGAGGACAGGTCGGAGCAAGTCACGTCGTGACGCGATGGTGTCGCATTCATCGTTGGGTTCAGGGCGCGCAGAGCTACGTGAGGCCATACGTCTAGGGTGTTGAATCTCCTCGGAGCCAGGACGGAATACCGGCTTCCTATTACGATCTAACGTAATCATGGCAGATTCACCTTCTGAAAGCCCATCCTTCGATACCGCCGAAGACGAGCTCGTCGCCATCCCGCGGCTCGCCGAGCAGGTGGGCGTCACCCCGCGTGTGCTCCGCTACTGGGAGGAGCAGGGACTGATTAGCCCTACGCGAGAACACGGCAAGCTCCGCTACTCGCCTCGAGACGTGGCCATTGCCCGGCTGACCAAACGCCTCTTGGATGCCGGGGCGTCTGTGGACGGGATACGGATGCTTAAAGACCTGTCCGAACGAGAGATCCGCCGGGGCGCCGATGTTGCCGACGAAGCCATGCTCTCGGAGATCGCGCTGCGCGTCCTCTACCAGCGCAAGGCCTTCCGAGAAGTGACCAGGATGAACGAGGAGCACTATCCCGAGGGCGATCCCAAACCGCCCGGTCATGGACCGGCCCGGCACCACGGGCCGGGTCCGAAGGAGAAGAAGAAAAAGAAGAAGAAGGGCCCAAAGCCGTCCGGGTCTCCACGCCTGTGAAACTGCGGCAGGGCTTCTTAAGACTGCCTAGGATGTCGAGCGCGACGGGTATGGCTCAAGCAAAATGCTGAGGACCAAGAGCAGAACCCACGCGATCCTTAGATACATCGGCTGATCCCACAACCTCCCGGATCCACACGCCGGCGACCCAGCTATCTGCTCGTGTCGCCCTGGGTCCTAGTCGACAAGTTCGGTGCCAGTTTCGAGTTCGCCGTGGCTGTATATCCAGTCGGGGGCACTTCAAGACATTGCCTCCCACCTCCTGGGGGCCGGCAGTGTCTGGGCCCCAATCGGCATGATTGATCGGCAAGGCTGGGCGGCCGGCGTAGACCGAATCGACAGGTACCCTATACCGACCCTCAGCGGCAGCCAACCAAACTGATCCGCACCAAAAGCGGTGCTCCCCATCCAACAGGAACCAACCACATTGCCCGAAGAACTCCAACACGCAGCACCCGTCACTGACGAGCGTCGTCTGAGTCTGCGCGCTGACTGTGAACGCTGTTTTGGGCTGTGTT
>PLYZ01000048.1 GCA_003151935.1 Candidatus Dormiibacterota bacterium
GATCGATCGGTTGCTCGCCCTCGGCGATCTTGTGATAAACGGGGTCGATCACGCGGATGATCTCGTCACCCACGGCCACCGCGTGCGGGATCTCGATCGGGGCGCCCATCAGCAGCGCCATGCGTTCGGTGATCGTGCTCTTGCCGTTGCCGGGAGCTCCGAAGATGAACAGCGAAGCGCGCGAGACCATGGCGCCGCCGATCTGGTCGATCACGTGCTGCTCCAGCTCAAGCGTTCCGAGTGCCTTCTTCAGAAGGGCGTCGGTGACGTTTGCCTTGCCGATGACCTGTGAGCGGACCAGTCCGAGGTAGTCGTCGAAGTTGATCGGACAGGGACCCAGGTATCGCGTCTGCACCGCGGACATCTCGGCCGCGCGCTGTCGGCCTGCGCTGGAAACGACGTAGTTCATGCGGACGGGGATGGGCCGGCCCTCGACACCGGGGTCGTTGGAGAAGCCCATGGTGTCCATGAGCTGCGACTTCTGGAATTCTTCGATGATCGGCTGCAGCGTCTCGAACGGGAGTCCGAGCCGGGTCTCGATGGCCGCACCGCTCAGCTGGTCGGCAAAGGCGATGGTCCGCAGCAGAAGGCTCGCGACGAGATCGCGGCGGACGTGAAGGTCCTCCAGCCGCTTGGGTGCCTCGATCGCCCCGGTTTGCATCGGGCGCAAATATAGCAACCGCCGCACCGCTTAACACCCGCTTCGCCAAGAGGGAACCGGGCCTTTACGTAGAATCCCGAATCGGTGCCCGAATACGCAGCCCTCGACCTCGAGACCACCGGTCTTGATCCGGCCCGGGATCGAGTGATCGAGATCGGCGCCGTCGCTTTCACGCCAGAGCAGGTCACTACGACGCTCGAACGCCTGGTCGATCCCGGCCGTGCGGTCCCCGAAAACGTGCTGCGGCTCACCGGGATCAAGCCCGAAGAGCTTCGGGGGGCCGCCAGCCCAGAGGCAGCCCTGCGCGAGCTGGCCGACTTCTTGCGAGGCCGCCAGCCGGTCGGGCACGGTGCCCGGCTCGATGTGGATTTCCTGTCGGCGGCCGGGCTGTGGGACCCGTCGATGGAAATCCTGGACACGCTGGACCTAGCCCGCATCCTGCTGCCCTCGGCCGCCAGCCACAGCCTCCCGCTGCTCGCCACCGAGATGGGCTTCAACCAGCCGAGACCCCATCGCGCTCTCGACGACGCCGACGCGACGCGCCAGCTGCTGCTCAGGCTGCGAGAGGAGGCCACGGTTCTCGATGAGAATCTGAAGGAGTCGATGCTGGCCCTCGTGGCGCCGTACGAGTGGTCCATCGCCCGCTTCTTCGCCGAAGCGCTGACCGCGCCCAATCCCGACCCCGGTCCCGCTTCGGGTGAAATGGTCGATTCGATCCAAGGCAAGGAGGCCGAGCCGCCGCCCGACGACCCTGCCCTGTTGGCGGCCATGCTCGGTCCGGACGGGCCGCTCGCCGGAGCGCTTCCCGGTTACGAGCATCGAGAACCGCAGCTCCAGATGCTGCTGGCGGTGGCCCAGATCCAGGCTCGCGGTGGCACCCTGGTGGTCGAGGCGGGGACCGGCACGGGGAAGAGCCTGGCCTACCTCGTGCCGTCGATCGCGCGAGCGGTACGCCACGGGGAGCGGGTGGTGGTCTCGACGAACACGCACACGCTGCAGGAGCAGCTGATGATCAAGGATCTTCCAGACCTGCGTGAGTGGCTCCCGTGGGACTTCAAGGCGTGCCTGCTCAAGGGGCGGTCCAACTATGTTTCGCTGCGTCGGTGGCGCCGGTTCCTGGCGGAGCCATGCAAGGATCCCGACGAGCTGAAGTTCAAGCTCAAGGTCATGCTCTGGCTTCACACGACGGAGAGTGGCGACCGCTCCGAGCTGCGCCTTCACGGACGCGAGGAAGTGCTTTGGGCGCAGATCGCATCCGACCCGCTCGACTGCGTCGGGATTCACTGCACCAAAGAGGATTGCTACGTCCACCGCGCTCGCGCGGAGGCCGAGGCGTCGGACCTCATCGTGATCAACCACGCACTCCTGCTTGCGGACGCCGAGGTGGGGGGTGGCTTGCTTCCCAACTTCGACCACCTGGTGGTCGACGAAGCCCATCATCTCGAAGAAGCGGCGACCCGAGGCCTGCGCCAGGAGGTGGACGGCCCAGGACTGCTCGCTCTGCTCGAGCGCCTGGCCTCCCCTTTCACCTCCCCACCGAGTGGGGAGGTCCCGCCAGGATCGCGCAGCGGTCCTCGCGGGGAAGTGGGCGGCCTCTCATCTGGTTTGCTCGCAGAACTCCAGAAACAGCCGCACCTCGGCGCGTCCGATGAGGCGTTCGGCCACGCGATACCGATCAGCCTGGCGGCCGGCGGGAGGGTTCGGGACCTGTTCGACCTGGCCACGCACTGGGTCGGGGCGAAGCTTGGCGAGACAGAGCGCAGGGACGATTCGGTTCGCCTCACACCGGCGCTGCGTGAAGAAGATGCATGGCCGTCGATGAGCGTCGCCGCGGAAAACGCTGTGACCGCGCTGACCGCCCTGGATGCAGGACTTCGCAAGGCGGTCGGCGGAGTGCGCGACTGGCTGGGCGGCGCGGAACCGGACCAGGGCATCCGGGAGCTGGAGATCATCCGTGGCCGCCTGGAGGCCGCCGCCCGCGTGCTGGACGAGGGGTTGCTGAGCCCGGACCCGAATCGGGTGTACTGGTTCACGCTGGTCGCGCGCACCGAGAACCTGGTGCTGCGCGCGGCGCCGATCAACGTCGGCTCGCTCCTGCGCGAGCACGTCTACGCAGACCGGCAGTCGACGGTGTTTACGTCGGCCACCCTGGCGGTGGGCGGCACGTTCGACTACTTCAAGTCGAGGGTCGGCCTCGGTCCTGGCGTCGACGAGCTGATCCTTGCGTCGCCTTTCGACTTCCTCCACCAGGCGCTGGTCTGCCTGCCGTCGGACTTTCCATCGCCCGAGCACGAGTCATTCGACCGGCAGGTCGAGGAGGTCATCGCGACTGTCGCCCGGCGCGTCGGCGGGCGCACCCTGGTGCTGTTCACCTCGCACCGGCAGCTGCGCGACGTTCACGCCGCCTTGAAGCATCGGGTCGACCTCGACGAGGTCTTGATCCTGGGGCAGGGCATTGATGGCCAGCGGCGCCAGGTCCTGAAGTCGTTCGAGGAGGCGGAGCGCCCGCTGCTGCTTGGCACGGCGAGCTTCTGGGAGGGCATCGACGTGCCCGGCGAGAGGCTGAGCTGCGTGATCATGGTCAGGCTCCC